>CAZOSP010000151.1:0-7054 GCA_964582525.1 uncultured Thiomargarita sp.
CTCTGATTTCCGCTTCATGGTAGCTAACCATGAATGGGGTTAAGATACAAGGATGGACAACCTCTTTTCGTTGCTCACCCATTTGTCTGAACCGCAGATTCACGCGGATGAACAGGATTGCGCGGATTATCTGCGGCATCCTGTTAATCTGTGTTAATCTGCGGTTCAGGGCAGTAGGTCGGGCTGAGCGTCTTTTTGTTTTGCCCAACATTCGATGCCTGCCGATGCCGCTACGGACTGGGTTCCAACAAAGAGGAATGCAAAATGGATATAATCACCCTGGCGATATACAATGATACAGCCAAACAAGAGATTCTTGGATTCTTGAAAAAATTCAAACCCCAAGAAGCTGAGATAAGGATTGAAACGGAAAAACGCCCAAAGACAAATAATAAAATTAAAACACATCCATTCTTTGGGATGACACAAAATAGCCAGGAAACCGTGGCAGAAACCATGTCCCGTTTAAGAGGACCACGCTACTAATGCTTTTTGATACCGATATATTGGTTTTCGTACAACGTGGGCATGAGAAAGCGGCGCAATTGATTGAGGAGGCAGAAAATCGCTTTATTTCAGTGCAAACTTATATGGAGTTACTCCAAGATGCTCAAAACAAACAGCAGCACACACTGATTTTAGCGTTTCTAAACGACTTCAGTTTTCGTGTTTTACCACTGAATGAGAATATCGGAAAACGTGCGGCAATTTATGTGGAAGAATACAGCTTATCCCACAATGTGCGGGCTGGCGACTCAATCATTGCTGCCACTGCGGTCGAGAATAACATGACCTTAATTACTGCAAACAAAAAACATTTCAAACCAATTAAAGAACTGTCGCTTTCTGTATTCAAGCCAGAAAATAAATAGCCAATGAAGAAGGCGCGTCACCTTTGACCACAGGCAATGCCAACTCGTGCCCCAATGCGAGCAACCGCCGTTGTGCAGGCGCATATTCGGGTAGCCCGGTAAATACCAGGCAGGCCGCCGACCCTGTTACAAATTTCACCTGTCTACCTTGCAAATACAAGCTATGGCAAAGCCACGCTTAACCCATCTTTAACACCCCATTCAAAACATCCTTATAAAACAACTGTTTACATTTCAAAAAAATCCCAAGTGGCACTACAATCCGATATTGACGACTAAAATACTGGGTTATACGCGCATTTTTTCCCCTCCCGGTGCTGGGTTGATGTTGAGTGCTTGATAAATTTTTAGTTGTTCCGCTTCCGCGCACGTGGCTTTGCCATCAATGCGCTCGGGGTGTAAATCATGTAGCACGCTGGCGTGGGGAAATTACCCGTAGTAAACGGTGCGCTTCGCAAAAAGACGATCAACAAGGTAGAATGCACTGAGATACGAAGCGCATCAAGCGCGGTAAACGATGCGCTTCGCAAAAAGACGCTCAGCGCATCCTACGCGGGCTGCGCGAGTTGGGGCTTGAAGTCAAAACCGCAGAAAACCAACAAAAATAAGGAGTCGTAACATTGAAATATGTCGAAGTTATTGCTGATGCGCACAGTGCCGAGACTGTTGCGGCAATCGCCTTGAAAGCCAAAGCGCAGGATTTTCGCTTGAGTGTCGTTGGACAAGATGGGATGCAGCAAATGCGAATGCTGGTCGATGACGATAAGCTGCAATTGGCACTCGATACACTGCAAAATGTGTTGGGGGCGCAGCCGACTGCGCGCATCATTGTTCTTTCTGTTGAAGCCTGTTTACCCAATATTCCAAAAAAGGAACATGAAGAGGAAACGGCGGCTACTGCACGGGAATCGCTTTATCAAGAGGTTGAAAAAGGCTCTCGACTTGATTCTAATTATGTGCTGTTGGTGATGCTCGCTACGGTTGTAGCGGCTATTGGTTTGATTGAGAATAATGTCGCGGTGGTTATTGGTGCAATGGTGATCGCGCCCTTGCTGGGACCTAATCTCGCGTTAAGCCTTGCGACTGCGCTAGGGGATGTGCGACTGATGCTGAAATCAATAAAAACGTTGATTTTCGGTATTGTGATAGCCATCACTATTGCTGTCATCATCGGCTGGCTGTGGAGCGGTGAACTGAACAGCCATGAGCTGATGTCGCGTACTCATGCCAATATTGACTCAATAGCACTTGCATTGGCTTCGGGAGCGGCTGCAACGCTTTCTTTGACGACGGGGTTGTCGGGTGTGTTGGTTGGGGTGATGGTTGCGGTGGCATTGCTACCGCCTGCTGTAACATTTGGGATTATGCTGGGGGCGGGTAATATTCAGTTGGCTAACGAGGCGGGTTTATTGCTTTTAATTAATATCGTTTGTGTCAACCTTGCCAGTAAATTGGTTTTCTTTTTCAAGGGTGTTCGCCCGCGCACTTGGCTGGAAAAGGAAAAAGCTAAACAGGCAATTATTTTATTTTCTGTGGGTTGGTTGCTGACTTTGGCTGTTCTGGTGTTTTTTATCTTTGTGCGCACGCCTTCGTTGGCGATGTGAGTCGTTTCATGGTTGCAGCGCGTGGGAACGAGAGAATAAATGCCATCTTGACTGTGATTGCGCCTGCACGGGATACGCGCATTCAAGACTAGATTCCTAAAACGCATCAAAACGAATAGAGCATTAGCTGATGCGGTTTACACCTCACCGCATCCTATCTTGCTGTAAAATCTCGCAAAAACTACCCGTACTTTTTCAAGAACGGGCGGTTTTGAATATGATACTCATACCTGCCAGAAACTGCATTTTTGGCTTTATCAAGTTTGCTGCATAAGCTTGGTTTTTAAGCCCTTAATCACGCTCACTGAGAGCAGTTTCAGGCAGGGCGCAGTATATATCAAGCAAGCTTCGCTTTGGCTTGTTCCGCGAGTGCCGTGAAACCGGCTTTTTCATGCACGGCTAAATCAGCCAATACTTTGCGGTCGATTTCGATGCCGGCTAATTTCAAACCGTTCATCATGCGGCTGTAAGATAAGCCATTTTCCCGCGCTGCGGCGTTAATCCGCGCAATCCACAGGGCGCGAAATTGGCGTTTACGCTGACGACGGTCACGATAGGCGTATTGACCCGCCTTAGTAACCGCTTGCTTGGCGACACGATAAACTTTGCTCCGTGCGCCGCGATAACCTTTGGCAGCATCTAAGACTTTCTTGTGACGTGCGTGGGCGGTGACACCGCGTTTGACTCTAGGCATGATAGTTCTCCTTAAGCTTTGTAGGGCAGCATACGTTTAACGGCGCGTACATCCGCAGCGTGCAGCATGTCGGGGCTGCGCAACTGACGTTTACGTTTAGCTGGTTTTTTGGTAAGAATGTGGCGACGGTGAGAACTACCGCGTTTAATACCGCCGGCTGTGACTTTGAAGCGCTTGGCAGCACCTCGATTGGTTTTGATTTTTGGCATTATAAAAACTCCGCATTTAAGTGTATTTAAGCACGCTTAAAAAACTTATTACTGCTCTCTGCCTGAAGTTGCGTTCAAGGGTGTTTTTGAATACTTAAAATCTATAAGCATTTAAGTCACCACGATAGAGCAAAAAATATAGTTTCTGGCGAGTATGAGCATAGGTTGTCGTTATGACCTTAAAATAATTTCAAGCAAACAAAAACGCACAGCAACTCGCTGTGCGTTTTGAAACAAAGTTCTTATGAAAAAACTTTAAGGATTCTTTTTCTGGGGACTTAACACCATGACCATTTGTCGTCCTTCCATTTTTGGATGTTGCTCAACCACACCGTAATCCACTAAATCCGCTTCAACACGCTTCATTAGTTTCATGCCGAGTTCTTGATGAGCCATTTCTCGACCACGGAAACGCAAAGTGACTTTGGTTTTATCCCCTTCACTGAGGAAACGTATCAGGTTGCGTAGTTTGACCTGATAATCTCCTTCATCGGTACCAGGACGGAATTTGATTTCCTTAACCTGAATTTGTTTCTGTTTTTTCTTCGCCGCATGTTTTTTCTTGTTTTCTTCAAACAAAAACTTGCCGTAGTCCATAATACGACAAACAGGCGGCTTCGCAGTTGGTGCAATTTCAACCAAGTCCAGATGAGCCTCAAGAGCCATTTTCTGCGCTTCTTTGCTGGAAACGATACCAACTTGTTCACCTTCAGCATCAATTAAGCGTACTTCAGGCACTGTAATCGCTTCATTTAAGCGCGTTTTTTTATCAGCAGCGATGGACTTTTCCTCCTAAACTGATGGATCAGATTATGCCTTATGTTCTGCTTTAGGATGATTTTCAACACGCAAACGCGCTATGAAATCCTCTAAAGTCAAATCACCCAAATCTTTACCGTCTAAGGTACGCACAGCCACTTGTTGGCTTTCCATTTCACGATCCCCGACAACTAATAGATAAGGCACACGTTGTAAAGTATTTTCTCGAATTTTAAGACCTATTTTTTCATTTCTCAAGTCAGCTTCAACCCGAAAACCTTGCTTTTTGAGTTTTTTCTGTACTGCTTGCGCATAGCCTGCTTGTTTATCTGTAATATTTATCACCACTGCTTGCACAGGTGCAAGCCAGAGTGGAAAAATGCCCGCATAATGTTCAATCAGAATACCAATAAAGCGTTCTAAAGAACCCAAAATAGCACGATGAATCATGACCGGATTTTTCTTGCTACCATCGGCAGCTACATAAGTTGCTTCTAAACGCCCCGGCATCGAAAAATCAACTTGAATGGTGCCGCATTGCCAAATTCGACCAATGCAATCGCGTAAAGAAAATTCAATTTTGGGACCATAAAAAGCCCCTTCGCCGGGTTGCAAATCATACTCAAGATTTTTATCTTTAAGTGCAACTTCTAAGGCTTTTTCCGCTTTATCCCACACTTCGTCGCTGCCCACGCGCTGGTCGGGGCGGGTGGAAAGTTTGATGGATACTTCATTAAAGCCAAAATCGCTATACACTTGAAAAGTAAAATCAATTAATTTAGCCACTTCTTCTAAGAGTTGATCTTCGGTACAAAATACATGCGCATCATCTTGTACAAACCGCCGCGCCCGCATTAAGCCGTGTAAAGTACCGGAGGCTTCATTACGATGTACCAAGCCAAATTCAGCAATCAAAAAAGGCAGTTGATGGTGGCTTTTTAAGCCTTGCTTAAAGATTTGAATATGCCCCGGACAGTTCATTGGCTTGATTGCATATTGGCGGTCATCCAGTTCTGTGGTGAACATGCCGTCGGCGAATTTATCCCAGTGTCCCGATTTTTCCCACAAAGAACGGTCTAACAGTTGTGGCGCATTAACTTCTTGATAGCCGTAATCATCTAAAATAGCGCGCATATAGCTTTCTACAATACGGAATAATGTCCAGCCTTTGGGATGCCAGAACACCATGCCGGGGGCTTCTTCTTGGAAGTGAAACAAATCGAGTTGTTTGCCAATTTTGCGATGGTCGCGTTTCTCGGCTTCTTCTTGTTGTTTTAGGAAGGCTTTAAGTTCTTTCGCATGGGTAAAAGCTAAACCATAAATACGTTGCAGCATTTTATTATTAGAATCACCGCGCCAATAAGCACCGGCTAATTTGGTCAGTTTAAAAGCTTTGAGTTTGCCGGTACTCGGTACATGAGGACCCCGACACAAATCAATAAAATCGCCTTGTTGATATAAAGAAATTTCTTCATTGCTAGGAATGGAGGCGATGATTTCTGCTTTATAGTCTTCGCCCATGTCTTTGAAGAATTTAACCGCATCATCACGCAGCATCACTGAACGCGAAATAGGGAAATTAGCTTGCGCCAGTTCTTCCATTTTGTTCTGGATTTTTTCTAAATCATCGGGGGTAAAGCTTTCTTCGTGAGCAAAGTCATAATAAAACCCATTTTCTACCACAGGACCAATCGTGACTTGTGCTTTAGGGAATAATGCTTTAACGGCTTGCGCCAGCAAATGCGCACTGGAGTGGCGAATAATGTCTAAACCCTCTTCATCTTTGTCAGTGACAATGACAAGAGTCGCATCGCTATGGATGACAAAACAGGTATCTACTAAGCGTTCATTCACTTTGCCCGCTAAGGCAGCTTTAGCCAAGCCCGCACCAATAGAGGCTGCGACTTCCGCGACACTGACGGGTTGCTCGAAGGTTTTGTGGCTTCCGTCTGCTAAGGTAATGATAGGCATGAGGCTATAGATAAGTGTTAAGCGATTGAAAATAATAAAAAAAGGCACTGCTTAAAGTGCCTAGTAGCGATAATCTGGTAGGCGCGAGTGGGATTGAACCACCGACCACCACCATGTCAAGGTGATGCTCTACCACTGAGCTACGCGCCTTTATTAAGCCGACGATTGTAGCATAGTGAATTTTTAAAAAAAACCATTTAACTGAGAACTCCGAAAAATTTTTTCGCCCATAATAAAATCAATCATTAATGGTGGACAATGAAAAGATGCGCCACTCCACCGCGCAGAGCGCGAAATCACTCATGCGACGTAGCACACTCGCACGAGAAAAACGAGCCGCGTTTTCACCGCTTCGCTTTAGCAAAGGCTTCCGCTAACGCACCGCCGAAGGCGTTGTTGGCGGGCGGTGGACTTTGGTGATTAAATTTGCCTTGATTGCCTGCGTTGCCGCCCTGCTTGCCCTGCTTGCCCTGCTTGCCCTGCGCTGACGCGGGAGCTGGCTTGGCTGCGCCGCGCTCACGTTGACCGGGCGCGACATAATCCCGCGCCGAGTCGGTCATACGCATCGACAGCGCGACGCGCTTGCGTTTGACATCTACTTCCATGACTTTGACTTTCACCACGTCGCCGGCTTTTACCACGTCTCGCGGGTCTTTAATAAAGCTGTCAGACAGCATAGAAATATGCACCAAGCCGTCTTGATGTACGCCGATATCGACAAACGCGCCGAAGTTGGTGACGTTAGAAATCACGCCTTCTAGCACCATGTCGGGCTGCAAATCTTGTAAGCCTTCCACGCCTTCCTTAAATTCAGCGGTTTTGAACGCCGGGCGCGGGTCGCGGCCGGGTTTATCCAGTTCGGCGATAATGTCAATGACAGTCGGCAGTCCAAAGCTGTCGTCGGTGAACTCTTGCGCTTTCAGTGAACGCAAAAAGTCCGTATTG
>CAZOSP010000152.1:0-7007 GCA_964582525.1 uncultured Thiomargarita sp.
TCAGCCAACACGCCGCCTGCGGCGGCGGGGCTAATCTGGAGATTAGCCGCTCCCAGCTCAGATTTAGCCTTAGATTTAGGCACTGCTTTTAGCAACCCAGCATCAGGCTGCTCGCATTTCAATTCTTCACCCAAAAAAGCTTGAATATCAGGAATGTAAAAAGAATCCTCTTCGCAAGCAAAACTCACAGAAATGCCTTTCTCACCGGCACGTCCCGTACGCCCAATGCGATGCACATAATCTTCCGGGTCCTGCGGCAGATTAAAATTCACCACATGGCTCACGCCCTCAACATGAATGCCCCGCGCTGCCACGTCAGTCGCCACCAAAACGCGGATTTTGCCGTTGCGAAAATCCTCCAGCGTTTTGCTGCGTTTATTCTGCGGCACATCACCCGACAACATCGCGCAACGAATCCCGTCTCTGCGCAAGCGATCATTTAAGGAACGGGTTTCGTGGCGGTAATTGGAAAACACCATGACGCGCTGCAAATTTTGCTGCGTAATCAAGTTATACAGCAGCGGATATTTTTCCTCGCTAGTGACAATAAACACCTTCTGCTCAATGCTGTCTGAAGCCACCTGTTGCGGCTCGATAGAGACCCGTAGCGGCTCGCGTGTCCATTGTTCCGCCAAGCGTTTTACGTCCTCCGTAAAGGTCGCGCTAAAAAACAGCGTTTGCCGTTTGTCCTTGTGCGGCGTGCTATACACAATTTGTTTAACATCGGGAATAAACCCCATATCCAACAAACGATCCGCTTCGTCAATGACAAGAAATTGCACCTCATCGAACTTGATAATTTTTTGTCTATGAAAGTCCAATAAACGCCCCGGCGTAGCCACCACAATATCGACAACGCCTTGCAATTTAGCCTGCTGCTTGCGGTAATCCGCGCCGCCAAAAATCTCCACACTCTGTACCCGCATGTAAGTTGACAAGGCGCGGGCATCTTTAGCAATTTGTATTGCCAGCTCGCGGGTTGGCGCGAGAATCAGGGCTTTGGGCATACCCGCAGGGCGTTTGCCCGAAGGTGCTTGGCGCTGTAGTTGAGCCAGAATAGCGATTAAAAAAGCCGCAGTTTTGCCCGTGCCAGTTTGTGCCTGCCCGACTAAATCCTGTCCTCGCAAAGTGGCGGGCAGGGCTTCGGCTTGAATGGGGGAGCAATATTGAAAATCCAGATCAGCGATGGCGTGCATCAAGCCCAGCGGCAATTTGAGATCATGAAAACGGGTTTTGCCCTCTTGCGCGGCAACAGGAAACTGCTCTAATGACCAACGCGGACGTTCTTTGCGTGGTTTCGCTACGCGCTTGCGTTCAGGTAGGGGGCTTTCCTCAACGGGTTTCGCATGATGGTGATCGGGAAGTTGTTGGGGTTTACGGGTAAATTTGGCGAGACTATGCAGTTTGTCACGCACGGTTTTAAACAATTGTCGAATCAAAATGTGTCCTTTTTTTGAGTGGTGAGTGGTGAGTTTTTTGCCGACCACTATCCCCTGATCATGCCTGCTTAAGGGGGTTAATAAACGATGAACTATAACACCATCTTAATCTGTCTATGCGCACTCAATTCACTATAAAGTGCGTCAAGTTGCGCCCGCGAATGGGCGCGAATGGTGATGCTCACGGAAGTATATTTGCCATTGCTACTAAGACGCGAGCTGATAGAATCTTCAGCCACATCCTCCAAACAATGGCGACGCACAATATCGACCACCAGCGCGGCAAAATCCTGCCGTGTTTCGCCCATGACCTTGAGCGGAAAATCGCAAGGAAAATTAAACAGTGCGTCATTTTCTGTCACATCCTTCATAAAACATTCCTAAGTGTTATTGCTATAACAAAAGTTTATGAGTGGTAAAACGGTCAGTCTTCTGTTGAGGACAGTCTCCTAGTTCCTGCCTACCAAAGGCGGGCTTCCCTCTGTGTCAATATACCTGAGACAGCATCCCATGTTTTAATTAAGGAACATATTCGGAGAGAATCTCATGAGCGACACAACTGCACAAACCACTGATCAGACCGCACGGAACCTTCACGCACCAGCACAAAGGTACTCGAAAAGCCGGAGCGACGGACGCGAACAAGCGCATCATTGCTAGTTCCCAAGTGCCGCCTTGGGAACTCATACCTTGCCCGCGTCGCTGGACTGTTAGTACAGACCGCAATGCGGTCAAGATCGCATTCCCAAGTGGCACTTGGGAACGCGGGCAAACCTGTAGGGTTTGCGCCGCGTCTTTTGCGGCGCGAACGCGAACAAGCGCATCATTATTCATCATCCCGCGTGCGCGACGAAAAAATGTCGCGCACCCTACCGGGCTATAATGGGTCATCAGATCGTCGGCTTAATTACACTCCCCGTTCACATGACTGCTGGGCGGAAATAAGTGAAAAGAACATTTCAAGTTACCGCTGCCGGAATGAGAAAACCCCTGACTCCAACGATATGTGCCATCATCGTTGCGGCTGGCAGTGACTTCTAGCGTATGACGACCGGCTTTGATATACGGGACATAGAGGTGATTGCGGCCTGAGGCTTCCTGCGCAAAGCCGTCGCTGTCAATGACGCGCATGGTCAGGCTGTGCGGTGTATTGCTGAGAGTACCAAAGGCCACGCTAACCCAGACTTGAGAACTGAAGCTGCCGGAACTGGCACTGCCAGATGCGTTGCTACTTTGTTCGGCTGCGGGTTGCTGTTGTTCTGCCAATCGCGCCTGTTCTCGCCGGTTCTTTTCATCTGCAATCTCTTGTTCCAACGCGCTAATCGCCTCCGGCGCATAAGCCAAGTTACGGGCAGTTGCCAAATGCTGTTGCGCCGCGTCTAAATCGCCGTTGCGCAACGCTGCCCGTGCTTGTTCCAATGCCTGCCCTTGCGTCACTTGCTGGCGCTCTTTGTAGGCTTGGTATTTTTGGTACAACTCCGAATCAATCGCCAGCACCGGGGCGCACAAACTCAGGGTAAGACAACTGATGTACAGGATTTTCATGGTTTACCTCCAAAAATAAATGTTCTTCAAGACCTGACAGATTTTGAAAACCCGTCAAGCCTACCCATTGTCGCGTCAAGCATACAAGTATTGGCAATGGATGCCAAATACCCGCGCCGCCTGAGTCAATTTATTGTCGGCACTAATCAATTCTGCGCCGGCAGTGTAAGCACCAGCCAAATTCTTGAAGCAAACCTGACAGGTCTTTAAGACCTGTCAGGTTTAGCCTCCCGCGTGCGCGACGAAAAAATGTCGCGCACCCTACCGGGCTGCCAGTGCGCTTCTATCGTATCCGCCGATAAATCCGCGCCGCATTCCCACTCGATAAAGTAACCCTCGCTGCGGACGCGCTGAAAAGCCGCGTCGTCACGCAATGCGGCAAAGGCTTCGGAGCGCAAATAAGGTGTCAGGTCAAATAACCCGGTACGGCCATCGTCGGCGGTAATTTCCAATCGCCGTTCAGCAACGGCGCGGACATGCTTGATTTTCATTGATCCAGCCCTTTAATGGGAAAAGGTGTTTTGCCGTTGGCCGCCAGTTCCCAATCAGCCAGCAAGTCTTCCTGGTGAATTTCAATCCAAGCCACGACCAGTTTATGTTTTTTAGGCGGCAATTCACCCGCCAGCACAGTTCCGTCCAGAATGGAATACACCGCCACCCGCCCTTGATAGTCCGCGTGAATATGCGGCACATGGTGTTTGTCGGTATCGTGGAAAAACATCCGAATCAGGATGCCGTAAAATAGCGAAATCGTTGGCATGGTTTTTTCCTCTAACGCATCATTATTCATCATCCCGCGTGCGCGACGAAAAAATGTCGCGCACCCTACCAGGCTAACGATACACTTCCCGCCTGTGCCGTATACGCCAGATTCTGACCACACGCGCCGCGTTATCTATTTCATAAACCAGGCGATAATCACCCACGCGGATGCGCCAGTCATTCTCAGCACCAATCAGCTTGAGGCAACCCGGCGGTTTGGGATTTTCTGCCAGTTGCTTGAGCAGCGGCAGGACGCGCTTGAAAATATCGGGCGGTAAGCGTTTCAAATCCTTTTCCGCTTGTCGCTCTAACAAGACTTTATACATGCGGCGTTTGTTCCGCTAAAACGTCCTCCAATGTCCTGAACGCCGGTGCGCGCTTGCGGGCTTCCGCCAGATAATTCAAATCTTCCAGGTCTTCAAGGTATTCCAGCATCGCCCGGTATTCCTCAATATCCAGAATCACTGCCACCGCCTGCTCGCCGCGAAACACCAGTTCGGGTGGTTTGGCATGATGAAAGTTCATGTGTTGTTCTTCCTATAAAACGAAATCCGAAGATTACTGAACCAAGATTCACCGAATTAAAAGAAGAGCCGGATTTCATCCTGCAAATCCTAAAATCCCGCCAATCCTGATTCAGACCAAAAGACGCAAAAAGCAAAGTCACTCAACAGCCGATAGTAGCCTGTAGGGTTTGCGCCGCGTCTTTTTGCGGCGCGAACGCGAACAAGCGCATCATTATTTATCATCCCGCGTGATTTATCATCCCGCGTGCGCGACGAAAAAATGTCGCGCAGCCTACCGGGCTGGGAGAGCTAATCGTAAGACTTAGCTCAAACGGCGTAGCCGTTTCTCGCCGCCTGCGGCGGCGGGGCTAAGCTGGAGCTTAGCCACTCCCAGCGAGGCGCGTTGTCAGGTTGCGAAAGCAAAAACCAAAGGTCACTGTCCGCCGCGCACCAGCCGGACGTGGTTGCCGCCGTCACGAAAGTCGTCGTTGACGTTACCAAAAGAGAAATGCACGCCCCACGCGCTGTTCGAATTGTAGGCAAGGGGCGAACCCGACCAGACAAAGCTACTCGGCGCATTGGGAAACACACTTTGCACAATCGTGGGCTTTTCATGGTCTTTGCCCGCTTTACCTCGGCAACCCCAATCAAAACCGCTGGGTCTGCCTTGCGCCTTATATTCATCCTCGCCCGGTTTACCGTTGTTGAAATACGCCGGCTTGCCGTTGCTGCAATAGGTCAAAGTGCGCAATTCTTCAATAGTGGGAACGCGCCAGTCATTATGCCCGGCAAAACTGGCGGTTTGTTGGCGGGCGGCTTCCCATTTAAAGTATGTCCCTTTACCCGAACAGGTGCTGCCGGTCCAGCTTTGTCCGACTACGCAACGCATCCACATCAGCTTGGTTTTAGTATCCAGCGCGGTGCCGTTGGCATAGACGAGGTAGGTTCTGCCCGCCACCGTGACAGACGTGCCAATATCCAAATGCACCGGCTGGATGCCGTTGGCTGGCACAAAAACCGATTGTTTGGCGGTCATGCCATTATCGGTTTTCGCCTCAACCTTGTACTCGCCTTCTTTCAACTCCAACGCCAAACCCTTGCCGGACTGCGTGGGGGTGGTGCCTTTGCGTTTGCCGTTGATAAATACCTTCGCCCCGCCGGGGTCAGAGGTGATTTCGACTATGCCTTTCGCCGCCCAAGCGGGCGCGGCGGGCAGCAACAGAGCGGCGAGTAGGGGGACAAACAGTTTTTTTTGCATGATACATCTCCTGAGTTGGTGTGTGATTGTAGAAGAAAACAGTGTAGCAGAATTCTCGTTCCCACCTAGAGCGTCACTGCCATTAAGTGAGTGGCAAAACGCCTCTGGGCGTGCTGGTCTCCCGACCAGCACAAGCCGCTTTCAGCCGCTGTGCTAATCAGGAGATTAGCACACCCAGCCTTTGCTAGTTCCCAAGCGTCGCTTGGCAACGAGGGCAATAGATAGACTTCTCGCCCGTGCCTCACATGTCACCTAAAATATATTGCGCAGCTTTTTCGCTATGGGCATCAAACGCGCCGGCTTCGTAGTCTTTGAACCATTCGGCAAAGCGTTGCACGCCGTCTTCAACACTGGTGTTGGGACGAAAGCCTACGGCTTCTTGTAAGGCACGGGTGTCTGCTAGGGTTGCTGGCATGTCGCCCGCCTGCATGGGCAATAAATCCAGTGTAGCCGCTTGACCTAGACTGTTTTCTAAAGCATGGATATAACGCATGAGCGGCACAGAGTTACCATTGCCGATATTGAAAATGCGATAAGGTGCGTAGCTGCTGGCGGTGTTAGGCGCGTCGCCTTGCCATTGCGGATCGGCTGTTGCGGGTTGTTTGATGACGCGCACTACGCCTTCGATGATGTCGTCAATATAGGTAAAGTCACGCACCATGTTGCCTTGATTAAAAACCGGAATGGGTGTGTTTTGCATAATGCCGCGGGCAAATTTGAATAATGCCATGTCGGGGCGCATCCAGGGTCCATAGACAGTGAAAAAACGTAACCCCGTGCAAGGCAAGCCGTATAGGTGCGCGTAACTGTGCGCCATCATTTCGTTGGCTTTTTTGCTTGCTGCATAGAGTGAAATCGGATGATCGACTGAGTCCTGCTCGCTAAACGGCTGTTTAACATTCGCGCCATACACCGAGCTAGAAGACGCAAAGACCAGATGTTTGACCTGTGTGTGGCGACAGCCTTCGAGAATATTTAGAAAACCCACGAGATTGGTGTCGGCATAAGCCTGGGGATTGTCGAGCGAATAGCGCACACCCGCTTGCGCGGCTAAATTAACCACTACATCAAATGCTTGGCGTTGAAAAACACGCTGCATGACTGGGCGGTCGGCAATGTCGCTATAGTCAAAACTAAAGCCGTCTTGTTCTAATAGACGCGCTAAACGTGCTTGTTTGAGTTTGATTTCATAATAATCATTAAGATTATCTATGCCCTGTACCTGATGCCCTTCTGCTAACAAGCGATGCGCTAATGCCGCGCCAATAAAACCGGCGCTACCGGTGATGAGTATCTGCGCCATATTGCTGATTATCCTTGTGTAAAAGTTGTTTTCTACCCGCCACTCAAGCACTTTGAGAGTGGTTTCAGGCGGACGTATAGTGGACCCCAAAAACTAGACCAGCACCTAAGGAGAAATTTTGTAAAAATAAGGTCTAGCCATTAAAGGGAATACAAACATGTAAAGGGAATACAAACATGAGTACAAAACGTAAA
>CAZOSP010000153.1:0-6987 GCA_964582525.1 uncultured Thiomargarita sp.
GGTAAAAGCGGAGATCGAAACGATACGGTTTATTCACTGAGGTTCTCTATAAGGGCAGGAAAAGCTTCTCTTGTTCCCACGCTCCCTGCGACAGTATCTGCTTGGTTTCACATCCTTGTCAATTTAGGTGCGTAAAGTTCTCCCCTTGATTTATCTACCTTAAACTTGGAGTGATTTATGAAATTACGCAGCCTCACTGCCAGCCTCATGCTGGCTCTTGGCAGTCATTCTGTCTTAGCGGCTAATGCCAGTTTTGACAGCAATACCAATATGTTAAAAATTCCTGAAGTACAGGGTTTACCCGCGCTAGGTTCTTTTTCTGCGGAGTTGCGTTTTGTTGATCCTGCCGCGTTGCTATTTATGCTTGAATCTGTTGCTTTAGTGCCAGCCGACAGTAGCGAAAATCCTGCACATTACGCACCTGTAGATAATACTTTGTTTGTACCTGCTTTGGATTTTCCACCTTTTGTGCTGGATTTGTATATGCAGTTGAGCAGCCCTATGCAATTCCGATTAAAGGATTTTCGCATTCATCCTTATGCGGTGGCGGAAACTGAGCCGAGTAGCAAAGGTGGCGCGGATACGCCCGCGATTTGGCTACATCCTGACAATCCTGCCGACAGTTTAGTGCTGGGTACAGATAGCGATGGTGGTCTTGAAGTCTTTGATTTAACGGGTAAACGCTTGCAGGTGTTGTTGCCTGAACAAGAAATTAAATATGTTGATGTGCGTTATCAATTTCCGCTGAATGGCGCATTCGTCGATATTGTTGTTGCCACTAACGAGAAAGATAAGCTGTTGGAGGTATTCTCAGTGGATGCAGAGACGCGCAGCTTGACGTCGATAACTGATGCTGCCGCGCCTATCAAGCCAAACTTGTCTCCAGACGGCATGTGTTTATACCGCAGTCCGTTGACGAATAAATATTACAGCTATGTGATGGACGGTGACGGTGCGGTGGAGCAGTGGGAGTTGTTGGACAATGGCGCGGGGAAAGTGTCTGCGAGCTTGATTCGCAGTTTTAATACGGGCGGCGAAACAGCAGCTTGTGTGGCGGATGATGAATTTTCAGCATTGTATATCACCGATGAGGAAGTCGCGTTGTGGCGTTATGGTGCTGAACCGGAAGATGGCATCGGACGTATAGCGGTGGATTTAGCCAAGCCGTTTGGAAATGTGATTGAACTGGAAGGTCTGGCAATTCTGTATGGGCGCGATGGTAAGGGTTATCTGATCGCGGCGAATCAAGGCGGCAGCAATTTCTTGTTATATCAACGCACCAAAGGCAACAGCTTTGTCGGCAGCTTCAAACTCGCGCCTTCGGCTATCAACAGTGTTGGCGCGGTGGAAGAAACTAACGGTATTGCGGTCAGCAATGTGGCTTTTAATTCGGCTTTCCCAGCCGGTTTATTCGTGGCACAGGATGACAGCAACGGCAACACCCCACTAAATTTCAAATTAGCATCTTGGCAAGAGATTGCTAACTACTTAAATTTGCCACTAGATAGCAGCTTTAATCCGCGCACGGTAGGGTTTGCGGATACCCACATCAAGCCCGTATCGCCGAGTGTGGAAACCGATCCCGTACCTGCCAGCGGTGATTCTGCGGATGATCCTGCGATTTGGGTACACCCAACCGACCCTGCACTTAGCACCATCATCGGCACGCAAAAACAAGGCGGTTTCGTTGTCTATGACTTGCACGGCAAGGAAATTCAATATGCTGCTGATGGCAGTATGAACAATGTCGATCTGCGCTACAATTTCCCGCTGGGCGGCACACAAGTCGCGTTGGTGGCGTTCAGCAATCGTAATGACCATAGCATTGCTCTGTACAAAGTCAACAACGAAACACGCCAACTAGAAAATGTCGCCGCCCGTAAAATTTTGCCCGCCAATTTACAAGGTGAGATTTACGGCTTGTGCATGTACCGCAGCCGCGTCAACAGCGAATATTACGTGTTCATCAATTCGACTGCGGGTATCGCGCAGCAATGGCGCGTGTTTGACAATGGTAGTGGCTTGGTTGACGCAGAAATGTTGCGCGAATTTGCCGTAGGTTCGCAAACTGAAGGCTGTGTGGCAGATGACTTCGCCGCGCAACTCTACATCGGCGAAGAAAATGTCGGCATTTGGAAATACGGCGCAGAACCGGGTGATGGTGATGCTCGCGTACAAGTGGATAACACGGTTGACGCAGGCGGTCACATTACCGCTGATGTAGAAGGCTTGAGCATTTATTACAGTGGCGAGCAAAGCGGATATTTAATCGCCTCTAGCCAAGGTAACAATACCTTTAACGTCTATGATCGCGCAGGTAATAATGCTTACATTGGCAGCTTCCAAGTAGTCGCGGCAGATGCGGCGGGCATTGATGGCGTATCAGAAACCGATGGTTTAGATGTGTTAAACCTACCGTTAGGTAGCCGATTCCCCAATGGCGTGTTTGTTGCGCAAGATGGGCGTAATATTGTTCCCAGTGAAAATCAAAACTTTAAGTTAGTGCCTTGGGAAAATATTGCGAACGGCTTAAATTTAGACACCGCGACGGGGTTTGATCCGCGTTAATGCCCATGCAGGGAAATATGGGGCTTACTTGCGTCAGCCCATCCTACGTTTGCTTACAATAAAAAGCGGGTGCAGGTTTGTAACCTGCACCTGAACGTTTTAATAACCTTGAAATTGAAGTTAGTCAAAATGTACGGGGCTAAGGTTACAAACCTTGACCCGCAAGATAAGGATTAAAAGTGTGCCAATACAAAAGTCATATCAAGATTTCCCCAACTACACTCAGTCCGCTTGGAAAAAGCAGTCACTCGTTGCATTTACCGACAAATGGGCGCAACAGGCTTTAATCACCACGCCCAAGCTACAAGACTTTTTCCAAAAAGTGACAAGCCAAACCCAATGGCAGTCCGCGCTGATTAAACAGGTACGCGCTTTTACCCTTGCGCCGTTTCTACGTAAATTACCTAATTATGCCCAACAATCACGCCATTACTTTGCAAACTATCCAACCACTAAGCATTTATATGCCATGCCTGCTTATGGAAATTTGTCTTCCGTCCAGCATATGTTTGCACACGACGCTTTAGACTGGGGTTTTGGCTTCAGTGAACCGATGCTGACCAAAAGCTTGGCGCATTTTCTAACGCGCTTCCCCTTAGCCCACTGGTATTTTCTCAAAGCCTTATTTGATTGTTCGGATATTGGCGATCCGCAACTGCCCGATAAAACCACTTTTTTACACTCAGCATCAGCGACAGCGGAAGTGCTGACCGCAGAAGGTAAACGCATTGATATAGTGCTTCGCTGGCGTTCTGCACAAGGTCAGCCGTGCCTTGCGGTGCTGGAATGTAAATTTCGACACCACATCGGCAGAGGGCAATTGCCCAGTTACCAACGCTATGTGCGAGCGCAAGCCGTTGGCGAGCATTATCGGTTTTTGGTACTGTCCCGCTTGGATAGCAAAAGCCAAAAAGTTATGCGCTGCCATCATAATCGTAAAAATTGGCGGCAAGTCAAGTGGGTGCGTTTATTACAACGCTGGGAAGCCTATCTCAGCAACGAACCCATTGAATTAGAAGATTTCGCTCGCTTTCGTCATACCCTATGGCAGAAAGCCTTACAACATTCAGCATAGAGAGAAACAAAGCATGACCACATTAATTGATGTCCCTGAGAGTGTTCGAGATTATTTAAACGATAAAACCATTCGCTCGGTTGTTGACCACTTGTTAGAACAACAAGATGACAAATTGCCGCCTGATTTAGCATGGAATGAAGTGCGGGCTTATCATCAGGCTTGGTTATCAGCGCAGAAAGTAAAGACGGATTATGTTTTATTATTGATGGATTTGTGGGATGCGATTTGGCGACCTGCTTTGCTTAAGTATGGGATTGATGTGGAAAATCAGAGTTGGGATATTGAAGGGATGCAAGAATATGAGACAGAGCCAAGTCGTCATGTAATGTGGGATGACGAGATATTTTTTCGTTGGCTTACGCTGAAAACCTCAGATAGAGAATTTTCATTTGATACGCAGGTAAGAATAGATGGGGATGACGGAGGGATTATTTTGCTTTTTCGTGTAGATGATGAAGAAAAAGAAATTTTACCTGCTGAAGAAACGTTATTTTCACAATGGCAATTCCATCAAGGTGATGGCGAGAACTTCTTTAAAACACCGAATACATTGATTCGGATACAAGCTGACACTCAACAACTCGATATTTCAGCTTTGGTTACATTGGCAGATGAAGCGGTGGCTAAATTTATTGAGTGTACGGGGTGGAAGGCTTGAATCTAGCAAGGTAGGATGCGGTGAGGTACGAACCGCATCAATCACCTTTCTCCTGCATGATGCGGTTCGCAAAAAGACGCTCACCGCATCCTACCTTGCTGCCAGCGCGAACGCGAATGCTCGGCGGCGTGCCATCATCCCGCGTGCTTCGACGAAAAGATGTCGCGCACCCTACCGCTAGCACCCTGCCTGAAACTACTCTCAGAGATATTTTTAACTGCTTAAAACCCAAGTATTTGCAACAAACTTGATAAAGCAAAAAATGCAGTTATCTTTCGGGTATGAGTATAAACGTCCAACAATAACATTTTATTCGAGGTTTCTTATGCCTTTCTGCGGCGTTGCACCAGGTCGTCAACATCTTTTTAGCAAGCTCGCACCGCGTACCGACATTGCTGTCAGCGATGCCGAAGCTTGGCGTTTAAGTCCGCGACACCGCTGGCTATACAACAAGCTCGAACTGGCATTATTGCAAAACATCAGTGCTGCACCGCTGGGTGTGTCACCCCTCAGTCTGGGCTTTGATGCACAAGATCAGGTGTTTGTTAAACCCATTATCAATCTCTGGGGCTTGTCTCGCGGTGCGCAATGCTTGCGCGTCGCACAACTGCCAGAATTGCCGGGCTATATGTGGTCGCGCTACTTACAGGGCGAACATCTCAGCAGTGATGTATTGGTGAAAAATGGCACAGCTTTGTGGTTTGCTCATACGCTGGCTTCCACTGAAAAAGATCAAGCGCGTGCTTTATATTGGCAGATTGGGGTGGCGCGTGCCGAGGTCGAAAGCTTTTTGTGTGCATGGATTGCGCAGAATCTTGGCGACTACACGGGACTGTGCAATTTTGAGCTGATTGACGCTGTGATGATTGAAGCACATTTGCGCGGCTCAAACGGTTTTTTAGAATTTTATGGCGAAGAGTGGCTGCCGGCTTGGGTGCGTTTAGTGGATGACCATGACTGGCAAGCACCGCCGCCGATTCGTGGCGGCTTTGTGATTTCCGTATTCACCCAAAATAACGCGCCGTTGCATATTAATCAGGTGGATGTGCGGCAATGGACAACCCCAAGCCTGTCTATCGAACTCGACTTAGACGGCGACAAGCGTCCGCAAGCGGGACGTGCAGCGATTATTCGTAGTGAAAATTTAGCCGCAGGTTTGCAAGCAAAAGAGGCTTTGCTTGACCTGTTACGCGCTCAACAAAGTAAGGATGGGCATTCAATAATACCCGAAGCTCAAACCTTCTAGGTTTTCAAACCTTCTAGGTTTTGAAAACCTAGAAGGTTTACGCCCGTATAACATGAGTTAAAATAACCCACATTGCAAAAACCGACATTTACGCCGTCCGGAGTATATCATGCACACCCATACCTTAGAAAAATGGCAACATTCCCATGATTTTGCCGTCAAAAATACCAATGCCGAGCGCCGCACCACCTATGTGTTAGGCTTGACGGCTGTCACCATGCTGGTGGAGATCATCGCTGGCAGCCTGTACGGCTCAATGGCATTGCTGGCAGACGGCTGGCACATGGCAACCCATGTTGCGGCGTTTCTGATTACAGTGTTTGCTTATCGTTATGCCCGACAACATGCGCATGACCCATCTTTTACTTTCGGCACTGGTAAGGTTAATGTACTGGGCGGTTTTGCCAGCGCGGTGGCATTAGGGGTGGTCGCGTTGATGATGGCTATCGAATCTTCACAACGTCTGCTTGAGCCGCAAGCGATTTATTTTAATCAAGCGATTTTAGTCGCTTTTATTGGCTTGGCGGTCAATCTGCTCAGTGCTTGGCTGCTGCGCGACGAACATCATCACCATCATGCACATGAGCATGAGCATGAGCATGAGCATGAGCATGAGCATGAGCATGAGCATGAGCACCAAGATCACGACCACAATTTACAAGCTGCCTACATGCACGTTATTGCCGATGCACTGACTTCAATGCTGGCAATTATCGCTCTGATTGCCGGTAAATATCTTGGTTGGCATTGGCTTGATCCAATCATGGGAATTGTTGGTGCGCTGATTATTTCGCGCTGGGCTTGGGGCTTGTTGCAGCAATCTAGCCCGATCTTGCTGGATGCCAGCATTGCTGCGGATTATCAGCAAAAAATCAAAACAGCGATTGAGCAGGATGCGGACAATCAAATCTGCGATATGCACATCTGGAAAGTTGGCGCGAATCATTATGCAGCGATTATTTCTTTGGTCACGCATCAAGCCAATAACACAGAGCATTACAAGGCGTTGCTGAAAGATTTTCACGCACTATCGCATGTGACTATTGAAGTGAATATCTGCCGCGGCGAAACCTGTCTTCCCACTAAGGAGCGAAACGCATGACACTCAGCGACATTAAAATCTATTTGCAACAACATCAACGCGCCACTTTGACAGATTTAGCGAATCATTTTCGTTGCGATGAGCAAACCTTAAAACCTATGCTGCAACACTGGGTACACAAGGGTAAGGTGCAGCATATTCATCAGGACGCTTGCACTAAAGGATGTTGTGGTGCCGGAGAATTGAATATTTATGTGTGGACAGCCGGCAAGCCAGAGTCTTTTATTCACATTGCAGCGGATAATTCAAGTCCTTGTTCTTCTGTTAGCCATTCAGAGCCGAGCCATTCCTCAATTGGATAACCTCCAGCAACGAGTCCCCGCATTTCCAACAGA
>CAZOSP010000154.1:0-6962 GCA_964582525.1 uncultured Thiomargarita sp.
TCACGTCCGGTTCTGTGAGAGGCTGAGGGGGAAGTTCCCTCGGCCTACTCGACCCGCCTGAGTCCTAATCTTTATATTTGCTGCAAACGCTGGCGCACGCAAGCCAGTTCTACGCAGGTGACAAACACCTGCATGGCTTTATTCACTTCTTCAACGCACGGAAAAGTCGGCGCGATGCGGATGTTTTTATCTTCCGGGTCCTTGCCGTAGGGATAAGTCGCGCCAGCGGGTGTGAGCTTCACCCCCGCTTCGCCAGCTAATTTGACAATCTCTTTTGCTAAACCGGGCAGCGCGTCAAAAGAGGCAAAATATCCACCGCGTGGCGTTGTCCAAGTTCCCATGCCCTTGCCTTGTAAAGTTGCTAGATGTTGTTGCACCTGATCAAATTTGGGCTTAATCAGCGCGGCGTGTTTGCGCATGTGAGCCTGCAAGCCGTCCATGTCCTTTAAAAAACGGACGTGGCGCAGTTGATTGACTTTATCAGGACCAATGGTGACGGCAGAGAGCCATTTTTTCAGGTGTTTCAGGTTGTCAACCGAACTTGCGGCGAAGGCAACACCGGCACCGGCAAAAGTGATTTTTGAGGTTGAACCCGTGATAAATACGTTGTCTTCCGTGCCATGCCGACGACAAGCTTCCATCAGATTGGCTAACACGGGCGGCTGTTCGTCTAAATCATGCACAGCGTAAGCGTTGTCCCACATAATGCGGAAATCTGCTCCAGCAAGGCTGCCTAGTGCAGCAATACGCTCGACCGTTTCGTCAGAATAGACTTCGCCACTGGGGTTGGAATATTTGGGTACGCACCATAAGCCTTTGATCATCGAATCGGCTTTGAGCAGTGCTTCGACTGCGTCCATGTCGGGACCGGTAGCAGTCATGGGTACATTGATCATGTCAATGCCTAAGTCTTCGCAGAGGGTAAAATGGCGGTCATAACCCGGTACTGGACAGAGAAATTTCGCCGCGCCCGCGTCTTTCCAAGCTGTGCCAGTCCCTTTTGCGCCTACGCTGTGGCAAAACTGCACATATTGGTACATCAGCGTTAAGCTGCTGTTGCCGCCGATTAATACTTGATCGGCATTGACACCGAGCATCGCCGCGGCAAAGGCTTTCATGTCGGGCAAGCCATCAAGACCACCGTAGTTGCGCACGTCTGTGCCGTCCGCTGCTGTGAAATTGCCGCGCAAAATGCCGTCTAGGGCGTTGGATAAGGTCAGCTGATCCGCGCCCGGCTTGCCGCGAGTTAAGTCCAGTTGTAAACCGGCTTGTTGAAATGTTTGGTAGCGTTGGTTTAGTTCTTGTTCCAGCGCAATGAGTTCGTCTTTGTTGTACGCATTGAGTTCCAATGTTGTGTCTCTCTTAAAAAATGATGCGTGGAAACCTAGCAGGTGTTCAAAACCTGCCAGGTTTAGCGGGGGATGATATATCAAATGAATAGACCGCCTCCTAACGGCGGGTCTGCAAGCGATTGACTAGCCAGTCAGGGATGGAAATTAAATAACTCCCGACATTTTCGGAAAACCTGACAGGTTTTTAAAAACCTGTCAGGTTTAGGTTCCGGGTATTATTAAATCCTCATTCCTCAGTAAAACCGCTTCATTTTTGAATGACTTTATTGTCCCAGTATTGACTAAATTGTTGTTCTTGTCCTTCATCTTCTGTAAAATCAAGTACTTCGGGCAAACTGAAATAAAAAATATTGCCTACCGCGCCGAGCGTTTCTACGTCGGCTATGCCGCCGTAATGTTCGGCGATGCGTTGCACAATCGACATACCTAGCCCCTCTTGGGCATTTTCTATGCTGCTGAGGGCGGCAAAGACTTGTTTGCGCTTGGCGGCACTTAAACCGGGCGCGTTGTCTTTGACCCAAAAGCGGATAAAGCCGTTGCCGTCGGCTGTAGCGCCAATCTCTAAACGGGGTGGGCGACCGCCATTTTTCAGTCCATTGTTAATAAAGTTTTCCCAGACTTTTTCAATCCAAGGGGCATAGCCCCAAGCGGTAGGCCACTGTTCTTGTACCTTTAAGTGTCCGTTGTATTTTTTTACCAGATAATCTAGGCGTTCTAACACTTTGTTGACAATTTGTCGCATGTCTAATTCGTCCATGCTGCCGCTTTCTGAGCGTACTTCGGAGAGCAGCAGCAAGTCGTCAATGGTGGCGACCATGTCGCGGCGCGACTGTTCGATTTCGTGGACAAATTTGACCGGTTCTGGATTGTCTAATCTTTCTAAATCGCGGGTCAAAATTTTGATCAGTCCCGATAGGCGCACTAGCGGTTTTTTCAGGTCGCGGGCGACAATGCGGGCATAAGCTTCTAAATCTTTGTTGCGCTGTTCTAGCATTTTATTGTCCTGCCCGCGCATGTGGATTTCTTGTTCCAGCAGTTTGCGCATTTTGTTAAGCCCTAAATGGGCGTTGACGCGGGCTAACACTTCTTCTTGTTGCACCGGTTTGGTGATGTAATCGACCGCGCCGATTTGAAAGCCTTGCACCTTATCCACGGTGTCGGTTAGTGCGGTCATAAAGATCACCGGAATGTCTTTGGTGTCGGCGTTGCTTTTAAGCTGACGACAGACTTCAAAGCCATCCATGTTGGGCATCATCACGTCCAGTAAAATTAAATCCGGGCGCGCATAGCGTAATTGTTCTAAGGCATCTGCGCCGTCTTGCGCAACACGCACCTTAAACTCATGCTCACGCAAATAGGTGAAGAGCATTTTCAGGTTGTTTGGCACGTCATCAACAATCAGTAAAGTGCCTTTGTTAATATCTTTCATATCCATCAAGTTAATTCCTCCGCGAATTTATTGTCAGCATTTCTTGGGCATGGGCAAGCGTGTGTTCGGTGATTTCAATCCCGCCTAGCATACGTGCTATTTCTTGTACACGTTCTGTCGCTGTGAGATGTACTAAATCTGTCAAGGTGACATCCTCTTGTGTCTGTTTGCGCACACGTAGATGCTGATGCCCGCAGGCTGCCACTTGTGGCAAATGGGTGATACATAAAATTTGTTGCTGGGCACCTAAAGCGGCGAGTTTCTGCCCGACAATTTCTGCTACACCGCCGCCAATGCCGACATCCACTTCGTCAAAGATGAGGGTGGCGACTGCGCTGGCTTGCGCTGTGATCACGTCAATTGCCAAGCTGATGCGCGACAATTCGCCGCCCGATGCCGCTTTGTGTAGCGGCTTGGGCGATTGTCCGGGGTTGGCACTGACCAGAAAGTTGACGGCATCCGTACCCGTTAGGCTAGGTGGCGCGTCTGCTTGGGCTTGCACCTCAATCACTAGCCGTCCGTTGGGCATCCCCAAGTGCTGCATGTTATCGGTGATGGCAGCGGACAGGCTGTGTGCTGTGTCGCTGCGCTGTTGCGATAACCGTGCCGCTGCGCTGCGGTAGGCTTGCAACGCCTGTTGCAAATCGCTTTCAAGCTGTGCGGCGCGTTGTTCGTAATTTTCCAGCGCGTCCAGTCGCGCTTGTAAATCGGTCAAAAAAGCGGGCAGCTTTTCGACCTTGACCTGATGCTTGCGTGCTGCATTTTGCAACTCGCTGAGGCGTTGCTCTAACCAATCAAGGCGTTGCGGATCAATGTCTAGGTTGTTTAAGTAATGTTGCAATTCGCTGGCAGCTTCTTGTGCTTGAATGACCGCGGCATCGAGCATTTCGGCGATGGGCGCGAGTTTCTTATCATGCGCTCGGATACTTTCTATTTCGCGCCAGGCTTGACTCAAAGCTGACACAGCAGCACTGCTGGGTTCGCCATTATTGGGACTTTCTAATGCGTTTAGGGCGATTTGCGCACCTTCTAAGAGTTGTTTGGCGTATGCCAAGCGGGTATGTTCGGCTTCCACGGCTGACAAGCTTGATTCTGTCAACTCCAGTGCTTCAAGCTCCTCAACTTGATAGCGCAACAAGGTTAATTGTGCGCTGCGATCTGCGCTAAAGCCACCTAGTTTTTTCAATGCGTTGCGTAATTCCTGCCAGCGTTTAAATGCCTGTTGTACCGCTTGCAAGGCTTGGTTGGGTTGCTTCATGCCGTCCAATAGTTGTCGTTGGGTTTCCATGCGCATCAGTGCTTGATGCGCGTGTTGACTATGGATTTCTACTAAAGTGTCGCCCAGCTCGCTTAAATCCTGTACCTTGATATTTTGCCCGTTCAGGTAGGCTTTGGAACGTCCGTTGCGACTGATGACGCGACGGATAACGCAGGGATTGGGTGCGCTCAGTTGTTGCTTCGCCAGCCAAGCTTGCGCACTGTCCGTCAGGTCAAAGCTGCCGCTGATTTCGGTGTATTCGCAGCCTTCACGCACCACGCCGCTGTCGGCGCGTTCCCCCAACAGCAAGCTCAGTGCATCAATAATAATCGACTTACCCGCGCCCGTTTCGCCGGTAATGACGGTTAAGCCCGCTGCTAAATCTAGGCTCAACTGCCGAATAATAACAAAATCTTTTAAGCTAATGTTACGCAGCATAGTTTAATCTTCTCGCCCGCCGTGTTATTGATACGCATACTCGCCATGGGCAGCTATACTGCGCCCTGCCTGAAACCTGAATCTTGAGATATTTTTAAGTACGTAAAATCCAAAAACTTAGATGAAACTTGATAAAGCAAAAAATGCAGCCCAGTAGGGTGCGCGCCGAAAAGATGTCGCACACCCTACATCCCATGCGCCCATTATGCGCTTAAGGCTCGCGCCACCAGTGTAATTTATCCCGCAAAGTTGCATAGTAATCATAATTCGGCGGATGAATGAGTTGCACCTGTTTTGATTTTTTCACCAGCACCCGATCACCGGCTTGCAGATGTTGGCACAGCACCGCATCGCAAGTGAGTTGCGCACTCATCGCCTGCGCTTCGCTCATGCGCACTTCAATCTCGCTATCACCGTTGATGACAATCGGCGGACTGCTCATACTGTGCGGGAACATGGATAGTAGCGCGATAGCATTTAAGGACGGGTGCAAAATAGGTCCGCCGCCAGACAAGCAATAGGCCGTTGAGCCGGTTGGGGTGGCGATTAATAAACCGTCTGAGCGTTGTTTGCCCAGTAAAGAACCATCCACTAAGGTGTCAAAAAAAAACATGTGCGGGGTGTTCCATTTTTGGATGACCACGTCATTTAAGGCATCGCATTCATTGAGCAGAAGCGTATCCCGATAGGCTTTAGCCTGTAGCAAAAAGCGTTGTTCACGTAAAAACGCGCCGCTCAAAATGGTGCTCAGTTGTTCTTCTAGTTGGTCGGGGTGAATATCCGTTAAAAAACCCAAGCGTCCTAAGTTGACACCCAGTAAAGGGACATTGTATTCAGCCAACTGGCGAGCGGCTTGCAGAAAAGTACCGTCACCACCGATAATGATAACCAACTCACAACACAAGCCTATTTGAGCCATATTAGCCACTGGCAAGCCGTGTTTAGGCAGGGCGGGAACGCTGTTTTCTGCCAATAACATGGGCAGGCGACGGCGGCGCAGATAGTTAATCAGCATCTGCAAGGTATGGCTGGCACCGGCGTTTTGGCGTTTGGCGATGAGTCCAATTTGCTCAAACAATGGAAAAATCCTATGAAAATCAATCCCGTAAAACTCAAGCGAGGCGTTCTATTTGGGGCGCGTGGTAGTGCTAGGGTTTGCGCTGCGAACGAATGGTCGGCATCACGCCATTATCCCGCGTGCTTCGACGAAAAGCTGTCGTACACCCTACAAAGATGCTTCAAGCCTTATATCTTCATTGTAAATGGACGGCGTTTCGCGCAAACTCTAAGCTGAACTTGCGTAACGCCAAATTTTACCTGGTGTTACAGACTTTGGGTATCCAAGCATGATAAAAGCATCCCCACATACTGATGCAGCAGTCCCCGCTGCCCCTCCGGCGTTGAATGAACGCGCGCAACAGTTGTTAAAAAACTTGGTGACGCGCTACATTCGTGATGGGCAGCCAGTAGGTTCTCGCACCTTGTCAAAAGACAGCGACCTGTCCTTAAGTCCGGCGACGATTCGTAATGTCATGGCAGATTTAGAGGAGATGGGCTTAGTCGCTTCGCCACATACCTCCGCAGGGCGCATTCCAACAGCCAAAGGTTATCGTATTTTTGTCGATAGCTTATTACAAATTCAGCCTTTGGACATGGCAGAAACCTTGCGGCTGCGTCAACAATTATTGCAAAGCACTGACTATAATAAGCAAAATCTGTTGCAACAAGCCTCTGATTTATTATCAGAAATCACCCATTTAGCGGGTATTGTCATGCTCCCTAAGCAGACCTGCAATATGTTACGTCAGGTAGAATTTCTGCCGCTATCTGAGCAGCGCGTTTTGGTTATTATGGTCATCAACGAACAAGAAGTACGCAACTCTATCATTAATGCCAGTCGAGAATATAGTCCCAGCGAACTACAGCAGGCGGCTAATTACTTAAATCGCGCCTTTGCTGGAAAAAGTATTCAAAATGTACGAAGGGATTTACTCAAAGACATGGAGCAAGCCCGCACTGATATGAATTTGATGATGCAAGTTGCGATTGAAATTGCTGATCAGGTATTTCAATCTAAAGCCAGCAATGATTATGTCATGAGCGGACAAACCCATTTAATGCAGTTTTCTGAATTGTCTAATATCGACAAATTGCGCCATTTATTTGAAGCCTTTAACCGCAAACGTGATATTTTGCATTTACTCGATCAAGCCTTAAATGCCGAAGGCGTGCAAATTTTCATAGGCGAAGAATCCGGCTATGAAATTTTAGACGAATGCAGTGTTGTCACCTCGCCTTACGAAGTCAATGGCGAAGTATTAGGCGTATTGGGCGTGATCGGACCTACGCGCATGGCGTATGAGCGCGTCATCCCTATTGTTGACATCACCGCACGCTTAGTCGGTGCAGCCCTGAAAAACGACTAACTTAGGCGTTTTCTCTGCCAAACAACGAGCTTTTAATGCCAAACAAAGACATTGTTTCC
>CAZOSP010000155.1:0-6899 GCA_964582525.1 uncultured Thiomargarita sp.
TTGGCAGTAAACTTTTTGGAAAATTGATATTATACCTGAGAGCGGGCTGTTTTCGGATAGCTTCCTAGGCGGCGAAAATTTCTCCGTACCCGACTCGGTCGGCTTCATCGCCCTATTCGGCATTGCCCTCGGCAACGGCATGGTATTGGTGACAAGCCTACGCGACTTGCTCAACCAAGGGCTGGATGCTGATACCGCCGCCCTGCAAGCCGCCTGCTTGCGCCTGCCTCCGGTGTTAATGACCGCCCTCACCACCGCCCTCGGTCTGCTATCCCTGCTCTACGCCGACGGCACCGGCAGCGAAGTGCAACGCCCGCTGGCTTTGGTAGTCACCGGCGGACTAGCAACCTCGACGCTGGTGACGCTGCTGGTGATACCGAGCTTGTTTTGCTGGTTTGGGGGACGGTGTGAGCCGCAAGCATTCGCGGCTCGGTCATAAGACAAGGAAATTCATCAGAAATTTCCGCAGTGGTAAAGCGATGACTCTACCACCGTCTCCCCGTTGCCGCGAGATCGTTCATTCATGGGGTGATGAGTCGGCTCACCTTAGAAATATAAACCATTCCTATTTTTGTTCCCTACAACAGGCGGATGCTACTGACAAACTGCTGCGCTCCCGCATGATTTAGGCGGCGGGGCGTAGTACAATGGTAGGCTGTTTCCTAAATGCGAGAACAGGTATTAAATGAGTATTCCAATTATAACTATTGATGGTCCCGGCGGCGTGGGTAAAGGGACGGCTTCTATTTGGATCGCCGCACAACTGGGCTGGCATATCCTTGATAGCGGGGCTTTGTATCGCGTGCTAGGACAAGCCGCGCTTAAACATGGCGTGGCGTTTGAGGATGAAGCGGGCTTGGGCGCATTGGCGCGTACTTTAGAGGTGCGTTTTGTAGCAAATCCGCAGAGCGGCGAAACCCGTATTGTGCTGGAAGGCGAGGATGTGACGCAGGCGGCGCGTAGCGAGGAGGGGGGGCAATATGCCTCTGTTGTGGCGGCAGTTGCGCAGGTGCGCAGCGCTTTGTTGGAACGCCAACGGCATTTTTGCCAAGCTCCCGGACTGGTGGCTGATGGGCGCGATATGGGAACTGTGGTTTTTCCGCAGGCGCAGGTTAAAATTTTCCTTACCGCCAGTCCCGAAGAACGTGCAAATCGTCGCTATAAACAGTTGAAAGAAAAAGGAAACGATGCTAACCTTGCCGACCTTATAAAGCAGCTCGCGCAGCGCGATAAGCGTGATTTAGACCGTGCGGTTGCGCCTTTGCGGGCGGCTGAGGATGCCGTCGTCATCGATACGACACATCTCAGTATTGAGGCAATGGTGCAGCAGATTTTGGCTCTGCAAGCCGCTTTGTAAAATCAGGGGGCTATTGCTTGTCAATGGCTTAGGTTCACAATAACCCGTTAGCATCAATACCATATAAAGATGATGACGGTTTTTTGTATTTCTTTATACGCGATTCGCAGCACGTTGAGCGGCGGGTCATTGGGGTTACTTTAATGAGCGAAAGCTTTGCTGAACTATTTGAACAAAGTCAAACCAGTATGAATATGGCACCAGGCAGCATTATGTCTGGAATGGTTGTTGATATTCGTCAGGATGCAGTGATTGTTAATGCGGGATTAAAATCCGAAGGCGTGATTCCGATTGAGGAATTTCGTAATGATGAAGGCGAACTGGAAGTCAAGATCGGCGATGAAATCGATGTGGCTTTGGTTGCCGTAGAAGATGGTTTTGGGGAAACTAAATTATCGCGCAGTAAGGCGAAATTGGCAGCCGCTTGGGGTGTGTTGGAAAATGCCTTTGAGCAAGAAAGCACTATTACGGGCATTATCACGGATAAAGTCAAGGGCGGTTTTACGGTCAATATGAACGATATTCGTGCCTTTTTGCCGGGTTCTTTGGTGGATGTGCGTCCGGTGCGCGATACCACGTATTTGGAAGGCAAGCCGTTAGAGTTTAAGGTGATTAAACTGGATAAACGCCGTAATAATGTGGTGGTTTCACGTCGTGCGGTGGTTGAGCAGGAGAATAACGAAGAGCGCGAAGCGTTGCTGGAAACCATGCAAGAGGGCATGACTCTGAAAGGCGTGGTGAAAAATCTGACCGATTATGGCGCATTTGTTGACTTGGGTGGTGTAGATGGTCTGCTACATATTACTGATATGGCATGGCGACGGGTCAAACATCCCAACGAAGTGGTCCAGGTGGGTGATGAAATCTCGGTTAAGGTGCTGAAATTCGACCGTGATCGTACCCGCGTATCGCTGGGGCTGAAACAAATGGGCGAAGACCCTTGGTTGGATATTGCGCAGCGTTATCCGGAAGGTGCGCGTCTCAGCGGTAAAGTGACCAATCTTGCCGATTATGGTTGCTTTGTGGAAATTGAAGAAGGCGTGGAAGGTTTGGTGCATGTGTCTGAAATGGATTGGACGAATAAAAACGTGCATCCGTCTAAAATCGTTCAAGTCGGTGACGAAGTGGAAGTCATGGTACTGGATATTGACGAAGAACGCCGCCGCATTTCTTTAGGCATTAAACAGTGTTATCCCAATCCTTGGGATGAGTTTGCTGCCAGCCATAACAAAGGCGACCGCGTGGCGGGTAAAATCAAATCTATTACTGATTTTGGTATCTTTATTGGCTTGGACGGCAGCATTGATGGTTTGGTGCATTTGTCGGATATTTCTTGGAACGTGCCGGGCGAAGAAGCGGTGCGCAATTACAAGAAAGGCGATGAAGTCGAAGCGGTGGTGTTGGCAGTGGATGCCGAGCGCGAGCGTATTTCTTTGGGCATTAAACAGCTTGATGAAGACCCCTTTTCACATTATCTATCGGTCAATCCGAAAGGCAGCGTGGTCAAAGGTAAAATTATCGAGATCGATGCTAAAGGTGCGGTGGTACAACTTATTGATGGTGTGGATGGTTATTTGCGAGCATCTGAAATGTCCCGCGAGCGCGTTGATGATGCGCGCAACCTGTTCAAGGAAGGCGATGAATTAGAAGCTAAATTTATGGGCGTGGATCGTAAAAAACGCATCATTTCTTTGTCCATTAAAGCTAAAGATTCTGAGGAAGAAGCGGCTGCTATTGAAGATTACAATAAAGCCGCTGCTACTTCGCCGACTTTGGGTGAGTTGATCAAAGAGCAAATGGATACGCAAGACTAACAGTCGAGTGTTACTTGGCTGTAGGGTTTGCGCCGCGTCTTCGTTCCCAAGTGCCACTTGGGAATGCGGCGCGAACGCGGATAAGTCGGCATTGCCCGCGTGTGCGCCGAAAAGATGGCGCACACCCTACTTGGCTGCACGCGCCGCCGTCGCAAGCGGTGTGAAACGGTCCACGCGGTTTAAGCGTGCGGGAAATTGGCTCTGCCACATTTTAATCCTGAGTAACCTTGTGCAAAAATTAAGTTTATGTCACCCGAATAAAGCATATTAAGAGGCGATAAACATGACCAAATCAGAGCTAATCGACGCATTGGCTGGCAAACAAACACAACTGACACACAGAGATATAGATGCCGCAGTGAAAGCGATGCTTGAACACATGTCACAGGCTTTAGAAGGCGGCGAGCGTATAGAAATTCGCGGATTTGGTAGTTTTTCTTTACACTACCGCCCGCCGCGAGTGGGACGTAATCCTAAAACCGGTGATTCGGTAAAATTACCGGCTAAATATGTACCGCATTTCAAGCCCGGTAAAGAATTGCGCGACCGCGTTAATGAAGTTCTGTTTTGATATTGATGCGGGAATATGAACATTCATGCAGAACTTGACAGGCGTTTAAAACCCGTCAGCCGTGTATAGACCTCCAGAAAAATATCCTCTGAAAACCTGACGGGTCTTCAATATCTGTCAGAATGCTCGGCAGCACGCCATCATCCCGCGTGCGCGACGAAAAGATGTCGCGCACCCTACCCTATTAGGATAACTAAAATGTTACGTGTATTAGTCTGGTTGTTATTCTTAACGATCTTCTCGCTAGGGATGATTTTTACTGTATATAACCCGCACCCCGTTACGCTCAATTACATCTTAGGCAGTCAAGACATTCGTCTAGCCATTTTACTGCTCGTCAGTTTAAGCATAGGTGCTGTGCTGGGTGTCTTGTTTAGTCTTAACTGGGCAATGAAATTACGTTATCAAAACCATCGTTTACGCACCGTTCAACAACAAAAAGATGAACAAATCGAGCAGTTGAACCTGCAACTTGAAGCCGCACGTCAGCAATATTAATGGAACTTTCTCTTTTTTTTTGGTTGCTATTACCTATCGCAGCCAGTTCGGGTTGGTTGGCTGCCAAGCGCAGCTTGTCACAACAAAACGAAAACAACGCCCGCCAACTGTCTTCCAATTATTTGCAAGGCATTAACTATTTGCTCAATGAGCAACCGGATAAAGCCATTGATGTTTTTATTAAATTAATTGATGTTGATAACGAAACTGTAGAAACGCATCTCGCCTTGGGTGTGTTGTTTCGCCGTCGTGGTGAAGTCAACCGTGCTATCCGCATTCATCAAAATCTGGTGGTGCGCTCTCATCTCAATTCTCAACAACGCTCTTTAGCACTCTTAGAACTGGCGCAAGATTATCAACGGGCGGGCTTATTAGACCGCGCTGAGCATTTGTTTATAGAATTAATTGAAAATGGGCAGTACCCAAATTTTTCTTGTCATCAACTATTGGATATTTACCAGCAGGAACACGATTGGGACAAGGCGATTGATGTAGCGACGCGCCTGATGGAGTTGTCCGGCGAAAACATGAAGCCGATGATTGCGCAATATTATTGTGAGCAAGCTGAGATGGCGCGTCGCCAAAGCCAACTACCAATAGCGCGTAAAATGTTTCATCGTGCTTTACACGTTGATCCGCATTGTGTACGCGCCAGCTTGATTGAAGGGCAACTGGCATTGGATGCCTGCCAGTTGACGCAAGCCATCACCGCCTTTCAGCGCGTTGAACAACAAGACCCTTTGTTTCTTTCCGAAGTCATTGAGCCGCTGCAAAATTGCTATATGAAAAAAGGCTGTGTAGATGAATTTACCGCCTATTTACAGCGTATCTTGGCGGAACACGGCGGTATTACGCCGATGCTGGTGCTGGCACGTTTAATCCAAGAAAAACAAAGTGCGGCAACAGCCTTAGCCTTTGTCGTCAAACAATTACGCGCCCGCCCTTCTTTGCGCGGTTTAGACCATTTTATCGACATCAGTTTGCCGGATGCCGAGGGGGCTGCCAAAGAAAATCTTTTATTATTAAAGGACATTACCCGCCAACTGCTGAAAAACCGTCCCGTTTATAAATGCAGCGAATGTGGTTTTACCGGTAAAACGCTGCACTGGCAATGTCCAAGCTGCAAATTGTGGAATAGCATTAAGCCCATTCAGGGGCTAGAAGGCGAGTAACCGTTGATTCCTGCTAGATAACCAGTTGCCTCATGCGGGTCGCTATTCTCGACAAATCAGCTATGCTATTCGGCATTTATCTTGATAGGATGACACCCTTAGAACGCCCGAATGCTGCCCGGCAACAAGGACTCATACCATAAGGAGACAACCCATGTACGCTGATGTCAAAGCTGCTGCACCCACCCTTGATGTGCGGGGCTGGACCCCTGTTTCTTGTCAGTTACCTGAAGCCACTGACACCTTGCTGTTGAGCCAAGCCATTACGCTAGTGCCACACACGCCCAGTCCGGACTTGTTGAGCAAAGCTCCAGCATTGGCTGTTGTTGCTTCTAACGCTATCACAGACATTGAAGCCGCTCCCCCACCCAGCATCATCGGTGTGGCAACACTGGTTATCCAAGGACCTGCCAAAGCCATTGATGCGCAAGGCAATGAACGCCCCATCAATAATGGCAACGAAATTTACTTAAACGATACCATCATCACTGGACCGCGCACTTATGTCAAAATCCAGCTACTTGATGGCACCGTGTTTCAACTCGGTCCTTTATCGCAAGCCACCTTAGAATATTTTGATTTTCAAGAAGCGAGCAATCAGCAAGCGGTGGGTAGCGGACAATTTGAAGCCAGCGTACAAGTCGGCAATTTTCGTTTTACCAGTGGGCGCATTGCAGACAGCAATGAAGGCACACACAGCATTATTAAAACGCCCTCAGCAGTGATTGGCATTCGCGGCAGTGAAATTGACGGTTTAGTTGAAGACAATGGCAGCACCATTATTCTGCACATGGAAGGGCTAATCGATATTCACCCCTTATACAGTTTTGAACTATTTACCGTGTTTCAACCCGGTACACGCATTGAAATTCCCGTGGACCCTTGGCAACAGTTTTCGACACATCGCGCCGATACGGATTTTATTCAAAGTTTTCGCCACACACTGGCGCCGCTGAATACACATCTCAACGCACCGCGTTTGGAGGAGGAGGAGCAAGGCGCACGAGGCAGCGGGCGTTTGCCGGGGGAAATACTGCCACCAAGAGGCGATGATGGAGACCGAGATGGAGACCGATTAGCGCACGCACCACTCGCAGATCGTAATGCAGCGCATCCCGCCAATCATCAAGGTAAAGCACCAGCACCGCCCTTTCCCGAAGGGCATCGTCCGCCACTGCATCCACTGCATCAGCAAAACCCTGAACAGCGTCCTGTGTTTAACGGACAGCCGCCGACTCCAGCCGACGAGCGTGACCCATCAATGCCGCGTCCTATTGATGCGCCGCTGGATAGTCGTTTAGGAATACCAGCGCAAGCCATAAATGACGCGCCCGCCAGAACGCCCGCGCTACCACCATCGCAAGTGCCGCCACCAACGGACAACACGCCGCCGCCGACCGACAACACGCCGCCACCGACGGACAACGTGCCACCACCGACGGACAACACGCCACCGACGGACAACACGCCGCCGCCAACGGACAACA
>CAZOSP010000156.1:0-6874 GCA_964582525.1 uncultured Thiomargarita sp.
TGGCGCGAACGCGAATGATGGGCATCGTGCCATTGTCCCGCGTGCGCGACGAAAAAATGTCGCGCACCCTACCGTGCTATTTTCAAGCCGCTTCCCACAACCAGGTGTTGTAACCCCGCAACCCCTACCGCTCTCAGCGCAGTAGGGTTTGCGCCACGTCTTTTTGTGGCGCGAACGCGAATGATGGGCATTGTGCCGTCGTTCCGCGTGCGCGACGAAAAGATGTCGCGCACCCTACCGTGCTTACATCAGGTCTCGTCGCATCGGGAATGACGCAAGCAGGTTAAGACTCGAACTTTTCTCGTGACATCACCGCAACGTCACTGATGAAAAGCACAAAGTGATAGCCTTTTTTTCGTAATTTCTCCATGTTATCCAATAAACCCGTGAGCTTTTCGGGCGGCAAAATGATGTGAATTTTGATGTTGGTATCGACATCCAATAAACCGCTTTGTTCGCCGGTAGTGCCAGCCCCTCTAGCACGCACAATGGTGTAGCCACTCGCGCCCGCAGCTCGGATATAACTGACGATTTTTTGTTCGAGAACATCGCTGGTAATAATGGTCACATGTTTTTCAGGAAATAACCTGTGCATCTGCTTTTCCTCTTGAAAGTGTTTTAACCGGCTAATTGTAGAGCCATCTGATGATATAAGGGAATGCCGACCACCACATTAAAGGGGAAGGTGATACCCAACGATAAGGTTAGATAAAACGAGGGGTTGGCTTCTGGTACGGCTAAACGCATGGCAGGAGGGACGGCGATATAAGACGCGCTTGCCCCCAGTACAGCGACCAGTAAAATACCGCCGACACTGAATCCGAGCGCCCAGTGACCGACGGCTGCCCCTATTACGCCGCCGATTAATGGCATGATAATACCGAATAAAACCAGAACCATACCTACTTTACGAAACTCTTTAATTTTACGCGCTGCTTCCATGCCCATTTCAAACAGGAATAGGCACAAGATGCCCATGAAAATATCGTTAATAAAGGGATACAGTTTTTTCATGCCAACCGGATCGGCTATCGCGCCAATCACCATGGAACCAATCAGTAACACCACTGAGCCATTGGTCAGTGCCTCATGTAACAGCTTGCCAAATTGTTGTTTATTTTCATCATGCTGTTCTTCAGCTTGGGCTTCGCCGGCGATTTTTGCTTGCTTTTGACGTGCATAAGAGGCAAGCAATAAACCGACAATGATAGCCGGAGATTCCATGATGGCAAGCATGATAAGCGGGTAGCTTTCATAGCCAACACCTTGATTATCTAAGTAAGCTATCGCAGTTAAAAATGTTCCGGCACTGACTGAGCCATAATGCGCGGCAATCGCTGCGGCATTCATGCAATCTACTTTGCGCGTCAGTAGCAGCAAAGCGTACCCTATCACCGGCAAGGTAAATCCTAAAATAATTGCCCATAGGACCGAATTGACAGCGATACCTAGATCGGCTTTGCTGAGTTCATAGCCGCCGTGTAAACCAATTGCCACCAATAAATAAATAGACAGCATTTTTGCCATGTCGGGCGGCAAACGCAGGTCTGATTTGATCACACGCGCTAAAAATCCAAGCGCGAAAAACAATACTGCCGGTATTAACAAGTTGGAGAGAGCAGACATAAACGCACCTTTGACTATTAAGCTAAGAAATTAAGGCATGGGAGATTATGGTAAGGGCATTTATCAATAATAAAAAATAGATATGTAATCTTGTGTGGATAGATGAATATCTATACTGCGCCTCACCTGAAACTCTTCTCAGGGGGTTAACTACTTAAAACCCAAGTATTTGCAGCAAACTTGATAAAGCAAAAAATGCAGTTTCTGGCGGCTATGAGTATCTATTTCCTTCGCCCAAACTTGCCTATCTACTCACAACACACTCGCATTAGAGTGGCAACGCATTGAAAATAGTACAAGATAAGCTGATTTTCTATAACGGCTTGTTGGCTGCTCATTAGTAAAAATGATGGTCATAAAAAAATTATCCCTGTTATGTTAATTGAAATGTATATCCCGAAATAGTAAACTCCCATCCCGCTAATTAATAACGATTATTAGTTGCCTCTCATAATTGCATTTATCCTATGGAGTTCCAACCATGTTTACTACTAACCCATTTGTAGATATTTCGTCGATCATTGATCCGACAGCCATGCAGGTCTATGTTGTTGTTATGGTTCTGTTTGTTATCGGTGGTACTATCCTTGACATGCTTCACAAAAAAAGTGCTAAATACTTTTTTGAAAATGCCGAAAAAGCTAAAAAATCGGCAACCCGCCAAGTCAGTGGCGGTGAAAAAATGTCACTCATGATCAAAACCGCAACGCACGAAGTCTTGACTTCCGGCGAATTTGCTAATCCACAACGCAGACTGTCCCACTTATTGACCATGTATGGCTTTATCTTGTTTGTCATTTCAACTGCCGTGATGATTTTCAGTTTGCCCAGCGGAGTGACACCTACGCCTCTTTGCCCTGTTTTATGGCATGTTGGCGCGTTGATGCTGGCAATTGGTGGTTATTGGTTCTGGTTCTTCATTCGCGTTGACGTTTCCGCTGAAGGTCAGCCTTGGTATCGTTTTAGCGGTCGCGGTGATCTGTTTATCGTTTCCTTGATTACTATGGCAACTTTCGCGTTGATCTGGTCTATCCTACAATCATCTGGTGTCGCTGCTTCCCTGCTGTTCTTTGGCTTGTTTGTCCTAGCCGCTACCACCTTGTTCACCACCGTTTATTGGTCTAAGTTTGCCCACATGTTCTTCAAACCTGCCGCAGCTTATCAAAAACGCATCACTCGTGCAGATGGTTCTAAAGAAAATCTGCCTGATCTGGGCGACTTAACCGATCCCGCGCTGCAAGCAAGATACCCTGATATTCCAACCTATATGGGTGAAAAACCACCTCACATGGGGTTAGGTATCAAAAACGAAGCACCACAACACTATTAAACCGATAAAGACTGAAAATTAGGAGTTTTTATGCCAACTTTTGTTTATATGACACGCTGCGATGGTTGCGGACATTGTGTCGATATTTGTCCCTCCGACATTATGCACATCGATCCCACTTATCGCCGTGCTTACAACATCGAACCCAACATGTGTTGGGAATGTTATTCATGTGTGAAAGCCTGTCCTCACCACGCCATTGACGTGCGCGGTTACGCAGACTTTGCCCCCCTAGGTCACTCAGTACGGGTGATTCGTGATGAGGAAAAAGGGGTGATTGCGTGGCGCATTAAATCGCGCAATGGCGAAACCGACTTAAATCTTCTGGCGCCGATCACGACACAGCCTTGGCGCGAAAAAACGCCGCAATTGGCAGATGTTCCAGCCCCTAGCCAAGAAATGCGTGACAGCCACTTGCTGTTTAACGAACCTAAATATATCCGTTTAGATGATGGTGGTTTACACACCCTGAAATCAAACGGTCTGAAAATGCTTGCTGGTGCGGAGGGTTACTAATGGGTTACCAAACAGTCGTAGAAGACAATATTGACATTCTGGTGTGCGGTGCCGGTCTGGGCGGTACGGGTGCAGCTTGGGAAGCGCGTTACTGGGGTCAAAACAAAAAGATCGTAGTCGCTGAAAAAGCCAACATCATGCGCTCTGGTGCAGTTGCGCAAGGTTTGTATGCGATTAACTGCTACATGGGAACACGTTTTGGCGAAAATAACCCAGAAGATCATGTGCGCTATGCGCGTATCGATTTAATGGGTATGGTGCGCGAAGACTTGCTGTTTGATATGGCGCGTCACGTTGACTCAGCGGTTCACCAGTTTGAAGAATGGGGTCTGCCTTTAATGCGCAATCCTAAAACCGGCGCGTATCAACGTGAAGGTCGTTGGCAAATTATGATTCATGGTGAATCCTATAAGCCCATCGTTGCCGAAGCCGCAAAAAAATCGGCTGATAAAATTTACAACCGCGTTTGTATTACTCACTTGTTAATGGACGAAGCCAAAGAAAACCGCGTAGCGGGTGCTGTCGGTTTTAATGTGCGCACCGGCGATTATCACGTTTTCAAATCTAAAACCGTGGTGGTTGCAGCCGGTGGTGCATCTAACATCTTCAAACCCCGTTCAGTCGGTGAAGGTGCGGGTCGTGTATGGTACGCTCCTTGGTCATCGGGTTCAGCTTACGGTCTGTTGATCGGCGCGGGCGCGAAAATGACGCAAATGGAAAATCGTATCGTCTTAGCCCGTTTCAAAGACGGTTATGGTCCTGTCGGCGCGTACTTCTTACATCTGAAAACCTATACGCAAAATGCTTACGGTGAAGAGTACGAATCCAAATGGTTCCCTGAGTTGGAAAAAATGGTCGGCAAACGCTACTTAGACGTTGAAGCGTCTCACCGCACCCATCGCCCTATCCCAACTTGCTTGCGTAACCACGCCTTGATCAACGAAGTCAACGCGGGTCGTGGTCCGATTCACATGGTCACCATGGAAGCCTTCCAGGACCCTCACTTAGAAGAAATTGGCTGGCACAACTTCTTAGGTATGACGGTGGGTCAAGCCGTATTATGGGCAGCGACTGACGTCAATCCCAAGTACGAAAACCCAGAACTAACCACTTCTGAGCCTTATGTCATGGGTTCACATGCGACCGGTTGCGGGGCTTGGTGTTCAGGTCCTGAAGACCTTTCTCCGCCTGAGTATCAATGGGGCTACAACCGTATGACCACGGTTGAGGGGCTGTTTGGAGCAGGTGACGCAGTGGGCGGTACGCCACACGCATTCTCTTCAGGTTCTTTCACCGAAGGACGTTTAGCCGCAAAAGCCGCTTGTCGATACATTGATGACGGTAAAGCTGAGGGTATTCGCGTCTCTGAAGAGCAAATCAGCCGCCGCAAAGAAGAAGTTTACAAACCGATGGAACATTACAAGGTTTATCGTAATGAAATCGTTGCGGGTAGCGTCAATCCTAACTACATCAATCCACGTCAAGGCTTGGATCGTTTGCAAAAACTGATGGACGAATATTGTGCGGGTGTGACGGTTAGCTACATGACCAACGATAAGCTGCTGAGTATCGGTCTGAAGAAAATGAAAATCTTGGAAGAAGATTTGGAAAAAGTGGCGGCAGAAAACATCCACGAGTTACTTCGTGCATGGGAACTGAAACATCGTCACCTGACTTCTGAAGCGGTTTTCCATCACACCTTGTTCCGCAAAGAAACCCGTTGGCCGGGTTACTACTATCGTGGCGATGCCATGCTGGTAGATGATGATAACTGGCATGTACTGACTGTCTCTCGCCGCGATCCAAAAACCGGTGAATACACGATGGAAAAAGCACCTTGTTATCATCTGGTTGATGACAAGTAAAAACTTTCTGCAAGCGTTTGGGAGCGGCTAAGACTGCGAGCGAAGCACCTGTGAAGCGGTAGGCATTAAAGCGACCGCCGCTTCAGCTGACTCGACAGTCAGCCGCCCCACCCAATAAAGACCAATATTCTATTGGTCTTTTTTTGTTGACAAGGTAAAAAAATGATGGAAACCATGAACATTATTAACCACAGCGATGAAGAAATATTCGCTGTAGCGCATCCCATGTGGGACGATTTAATCACCGCCTCAAACAAAGGCAAATATGGCGCGTTTACCAAAAACTTTGCTTATTCGACTCTGTTTGGACTCAATGAAGTTGAAATGGGCAAGCAATTTGCGAAAAGCGAACTTGCCCGCAATATCTCAGAAGAAAGAGACTGTCTAGGGATTATTCGGCGCGGTGAACATGTCACCGTGTTATATCGTGTGCGCAATACGAAAAAACCCGGAGAATATCTAGGACGCTTAGTCTTAGGCTACGAAAAAGGTGAGATTAAAATTTTTGGCGCATCCATTTTTTAACATGAAACTCATTCAAAAACATTTATTCAAAGGCACTACAAGCTTTGAAATTAAGGCTGATCGGGTGGACATCCACAGTCAAGCACCGTTTCAAAAACAAGCAGAAACCTTAACTGTGATGCTATCGGTACTCAACCCAGAGCCACTGATTCATCGCTCCACCCTAGATTTTGTCAGCCGTGTCAATGGCGAAGCCCTTATTTCGCTCTCTTTAGGCAAGCCCAATAGCGCGGAATTTAACGCCTTCGTAGTCGCCCTCAAACAAAAAGCCCAAGACGAGTACAATGCTTTTATTGGCATTAGTTCCGCCGTGCCAATCGCCGAGCCGGTCAGCCCACAAGCTGTCATTGCCGCTGGTGGCATTGCCGCCAATGTGTTTGAAGAGCCAGCAGAAGCAGCCGATTTTACCGCGCAAGCCAGCCCGCATATTCGCCAACCCGTCAATGTTGCACGGCTTGGCGAGGCTATCGACATGCTAGAAAGGCATCTGGACACCGCCGATCTGCAAGTCTTAATGAGCGCGTTAAAAGCCTTGCAAGCCGCGCCCAGCCATGAACCCTGTTTTGTCGCAGTGGTCAATGCGTTTAATCAACTAGGCTTTAGACAAGGCGCGGTGTTGACTTACGCGCCCTATATCAGCGTATTATTTTCTGATGATCCCTTTGGGGCGCGTTGAGCAGCTTTTCTCGTGCCGGCGTTCCACGTCCACGCAGCACGGTGTTCTCGCGCTCTATGCGTTCTGCACAGAACGCTGTACGAAGGAAAACTTACATGCCCCATATTGTTATGGGCTGCCCTTGATACTCAGCTTCGCGCTGAAAAATCTTCTCTTCCCAAGCCTTAGCACTGCGGTCAAAAATCAGCAAATGCGCTTGTTCGGCTTGGCAGCGGTCGGCGTATTCCCAAGTTTGCGCCAAGCCTTTTTCAATGGTTTTTTCCAGCGAACCGCGCAATATCTTGAGTTCTAACACCATTTTTTGCCGTTGCTGGTCGCCGTAAAACCACAGCACGA
>CAZOSP010000157.1:0-2598 GCA_964582525.1 uncultured Thiomargarita sp.
CAACTATGGGCTATTTTAACAGGGTTTTGATGCGGGCGGGAACTGCTTGTTGGCATGATTAAAGGCGGCTTGTTGCAGTTGCGTGTGTTGCGTGAAGTTGAGTATTGCGGCGCGTTGGCGCAAAGTATTGACATACGCATAAGCCTGATCTAAATCCGTTTGTGTAAAAACACCTGCACAGGCGTTGAATATGGTAAGATAAGACAATACAACAAGCGGCAGCGTTTTTAAGTATTTGCTTAACATGGCTTACAATTCCTTACAGTTGCGGATTGTGCTTTAAGAGCGTGTTATTATAGGCTTTGTTGGCTTCCATAGAAAACCTAAAAACACCTATATTTTTTCACTATTTACAAGGATATAACAGATGCAATTAAAAACAGATGCGATGCGACTATTGCGTATACTAGGCTTCAGTCTCATCGGTTTATTGCTCAGTGCTAATGCTTGGGCGGCAGCATTACCGGATTTTACCCAACTGGTTGAAAAGTATAGTCCGGCGGTGGTGAATATTAGTACCACCAATAAACCTAAAAGTAGCACGCCTCATAGTCAACCGCGTGAACTGCCGAGCATTCCCGAAGACAGTCCTTTCCACGATTTTTTCCGTCGTTTTTTTGAAGAAGAAAAGCGCGGTTTTAATTTTGACAACGAAGAAGAACGTCAAGCCACCTCTTTAGGGTCTGGTTTTGTTATTTCTGCCGATGGTTATATTGCCACCAATAATCATGTCATTGAAGGTGCGGACGAAATTATTGTGCGTTTAAGTGATCGCCGTGAATTTGAAGCGCAAGTGATAGGCGCGGATAAACGCAGCGACATGGCATTATTGAAAGTGGAAGCCGACAATTTGCCCGTGGTTAAACTGGGTTCTTCAGCCGATCTCAAAGTAGGTGAATGGGTATTAGCCATTGGCTCACCGTTTGGTTTTGACCACTCAGTCACTGCCGGTATTGTCAGTGCTAAAGGGCGCAGTCTGCCGGAAGGCAATAGTAACTACGTGCCTTTTATTCAAACCGATGTCGCCATTAATCCGGGCAATTCAGGCGGTCCCTTATTTAATTTGCAGGGTGAAGTGGTCGGTGTCAACGCACAAATCTTCAGCCGTACCGGCGGTTTTATGGGCTTATCCTTTGCTATTCCTATTGATATTGCCAACAACATCATTGAGCAACTAAAAGAAAAAGGCAGTGTTTCTCGTGGTTGGTTAGGCGTGCTGATTCAAGATGTCAACAGCGAATTGGCAGAATCTTTCAATATGGACAAACCCCGCGGTGCTTTAATTGCGAAAGTATTTGAGGGACCAGCGCAAGAAGCAGGCTTTGAAGTCGGCGACGTGATTATTAGTTTTGCCGGACAACCGATTAAACGCTCTTCGGAACTACCGCCGGTTGTCGGCGCGACCTCAGTAGATACTACAGTTGATGCCTTAGTCATCCGTCAAGGTAAAGAAATCACCTTACAAGTGAAAGTCGGTGAATTGCCTTCCGAAGATGAACTGGAAGTTAGCAGCAATACGGGTAAACGCGCCGAAAAAGCCAAAGCTCTGGCTCTTACAGTAGAAGACTTGGACAAAGAAGGGCGTAAAAAACTTGACGTAGCAGAAGGGGGCGCGTTAGTCCGTCGTGTCGAAAAAGGACCCGCTAAAGATGCGGGTATTCGCCCCGGCGACGTGGTGTTAATGCTGAACGGAGAAAAAGTTGCCAATGCCGCACAATTCAAAGAACTGGCAAGCGAACTTAAACCCGGCACAGCCGTCTCAGTCCTCATCAGCCGTCAAGGGTCTCCCACCTTCCTAGTGATCCGGGTACCTGAAGAATGAGTTTGCTCCTGTTGCGCGGTCAGTGTTTTTTGCCTCAACACCTTATTAAACTGAGTGAGTTTAGTTAAAATGAGCGTTAGCAATGCCTCATTAACACTTTACACCCGTCAAGGTTGCCACCTCTGCGAAGATATGCAGCAGGCGGTGGTCGCCTTGCAAGCTCAGTATGGTTTTAGTCTCAACATTGTTGATATTGACGCAGACACTTATCTGCACATACGCTACAACGAGCGCGTGCCTGTGCTGGCAGCGGGCGAACAAGAACTCTGTCATTATCATTTTAGCCAAGACATTGTATTAAGCTACTTGAAACAACAAAGTCATCAATAAAGAAAATAGTCATGCCTACAAGCGAATCTATATCTTCAGTAATGAATGAAACCTGGGCTATTTTGCGTGAAACTGAACGCCTATTGCAAAAACATGTTGAAGAAACTGATCAGCGTTTTTTGAAATATGAGCAATGGTTAGAAAAATTAGCACAAGAAGCTAAAATAAGAGAACAAAAAAGACAACAGGAAGAAGCAAAAAGAAAACAAGAAGAGCTAGAAAAAGAGCAAAAAAGAGAGCAAAAAGAAGCAGAAAAAGAACAAAAAAGACAGCAGGAAGAAGCAAAAAGAAAACAAGAAGAGCTAGAAAAAGAACAAAAAAGACAGCAGGAAGAGGCAGAAAGAAAACAAGAGGAACTAGAAAAAGAACAAAAAAGACAACAAGAAGAAGCAGAAAAAGAACAAAAAAGACAGCAGGAAGAGGCAGAAAGAAAACAAGAGGAACTA
>CAZOSP010000157.1:2698-6837 GCA_964582525.1 uncultured Thiomargarita sp.
AGAAAAAGAACAAAAAAGACAGCAGGAAGAGGCAGAAAGAAAACAAGAGGAACTAGAAAAAGAACAAAAAAGACAGCAAGAAGAGGAAAAAAGAAAACAAGAAGAGCTAGAAAAAGAACAAAAAAGACAGCAAGAAGAGGAAAAAAGAAAACAAGAAGAAGCAGAAAGAGAAGAAAAAATACGACAGGAAGAAGAAAAAAGACGACGAGAATTCATCAGACAATCTGATGAATTTCAACAACGGGCTAAATTATTAGAAAAAAGGATTGGTGATTTAGGCAGCCGTTTAGGTGATTTTGTTGAAGGCTTTATCAAGCCTTCGGTTGTGCGTTTATTCCAAGAGCGTGGCATTTTAGTGCATAAAGTATTTAACGATGTTACAGCAGAAAATATCGAATTAAATTTAGCCACACAAATTGACTTATTGGCATTAAATGTAGAAATTTGCGCACTCATTGAAGTCAAAAGCAAATTTAGTATTGATGATGTCAATGAACATTTGCAACGCATGGAAAAATTCAAACCCCTCTTTCCTGAATACGCTGACAAACAGGCTGTGGGCGCAATTGCGGCCATGGTCATGCCCGATGATGTCGCTAAATATGCTTATCGCAAAGGTTTTTTTGTGCTGGCACAACAAGGTGAAAGTGTGGTTATCCTAAATGATAAAAAATTTCGACCAACAGCTTGGTAAAGAGCAACAGCAATGACGGTAAAACAACTGCATATTTCTGTTGCAGGTCAAGGTCTTTACGATTTCACCGCCCAAGTCCAAGCCGCAGTGCGCGATAGTGGCGTGCGCGAAGGGCTGTGTACGCTGTTTATCCAGCACACCTCCGCCAGTCTGGTTATTCAAGAAAACGCCGATCCGGCAGTGCCGCGTGATTTACAAAACTGGCTAAATCGCCTGGTGACAGAAAACGATTCACTTTATACCCACACCAGCGAAGGCGCGGACGACGTGCCTGCGCATATCAAATCTGCTTTAACCGCAAGCAGCATCTCCATCCCCATCCTCAACCAGTGTTTAGCGTTAGGTACTTGGCAAGGCGTCTATGTGTGGGAACACCGCGTCCATCAGGGGCGGCGTTCAGTGATACTGCATATCAACAATTAATAAGGCGTTAAATATGTCAACTCAAAAACAAATCAAAGGCGATTGCTATTTTTGTGGCAAAAAGTTCACTGGTGGTGGTTTTTCCAAACATCTATCAAGCTGTGCCGAACGCAAGCAAGCTATTGAAACAGCTAACAGTAAAAAAACACCTAAAGATCAAACCCTGTATCATTTAGTGATAAAAAATAAATATCAAAAAGATTTTTGGCTGCATTTAGAAATGAATGGTACGGCTAAGTTGCAAGACTTGGACGATTACCTACGTGCAATCTGGCTAGAATGCTGCGGACACATGAGCGAGTTTTATCATGCGGGTAATGACTGGGGAGAAGAAATTGAAATGCACCTGCGTGCTGATCAAGTATTTTCAGTGAATGCAGAATTTACGCATATGTATGACTTCGGCGACACCACAGAAACACTTATCAAAGTGGTCGCAGAACGTCAAGGCAAGCCACTCAGCAAACACCCGATAAAACTCATGGCAAGAAATGACATGCCAGAGATTTACTGCATGAAATGCAAAAAACCTGCAACTTACTGGTGTCAAGAATGCAGTATTGAGCATGACGAATCAGGGCTATTATGCGATAAACATGCCGAAAATCATCCGCATGAAGAATATGGCGAACTCCTAGAGGTGGCTAATTCCCCACGTTTTGGACAATGTGCGTACTCAGGACCTGCGGAAGCGCCTTACTAGAAAAATCCCATCAGATTTCTGCATAAGAGAACAGGTATATGCTAAAAATTAACAATACAGATTGGTTTATAGAAACCATGTTGGGCTGCGCAATGGGCTTGGCAGTGGAAGACAAGCTCCATGAAGAGCAAAGCCCTTACCAAAAAATTGAAGTCTATCAAACCCAAACCTTTGGCAGACTGATGGTGATTGATGGCTGCACCATGCTCACCAGTCGCGATAATTTTATTTATCACGAAATGATGACGCATCCGGTGCTATTTACCCATCCACAACCGTGTGAAGTGGTGATCATCGGCGGCGGCGATTGCGGCACTTTGCAACAGGTGTTGCAACACGACACGGTGAAAAAAGCCACACAAATTGACATTGACGAGCGGGTTACGCGGGTGTCTGAGCAGTATTTTCCAGAACTCTGCACACACAACCAAGACCCGCGTGCCACCTTGCTGTTTGATGACGGCATTCGCTGGATACAGGGCTGTTCGCCGAACAGTTTGGATGTCATTATTGTTGATAGCACTGATCCCGAAGGACCTGGCAAAGTCTTGTTTACCGAGGATTTTTACCGCGCCTGCTGGAACGCATTGCGCGACGGTGGAATTTTAGTGCAGCAAAGTGAATCGCCACTGCTACACACTGACAGCATTATTGTACCCATGCACAAAATCTTGCGCGGTGCGGGTTTTGCGCTGACGCGCACGCTACATTTTCCGCTGATGATTTATCCCAGCGGCTGGTGGACAGCCACTATGGGCTGCAAAAATCAAGATTTTCCGACATTCCGCGAAGCTGATGCACGGCAAAAAAGCTTTGCCACACAGTATTACAATGCGGATATTCATCAAGCCAGCCTGGTCCTGCCGAATTTTTTACAAGAAGCTTTGCGCAGTCAATAAGTGCGTGTTTTTGCGGGTGCCATACTGCCCGCGGTTAAGTTTTCAGATGATTGAATTTACTTGGGTTTTATCCTTAAAAAGTAACCTAAAGAACGCGAGAGGCGCGAATGCAAGCAATTAAAAGCCTGCGTCTTTTGCGCCATTAGCCTCCCTTGCATTTGCTTAAAATAAGCGCGTATGACTCCTCCCGACTATTTGGATAACCTCTAAATCATGTCCTTGTCTGTCATTATCATCACCCGCAACGCCGCCGAAACCCTGCCAGCTTGCTTGGCTTCCGTGACTTGGGCAGATGAAATCATCGTGCTAGACTCCGGCAGCACGGACAACACGCTCGACATTTGCCGCGCCTATCAGGTGCAAATCCATGCAACCGACTGGCGCGGCTTTGGTGTGCAGAAAAACCGCGCCCTAGCCTTAGCGACAAGCGATTGGGTATTCTCCATAGATGCCGATGAGCAAGTCAGCGCGGCACTGCATCAAGCGATTTTAAGCGCACTGCAAAATCCCTCTTACACAGCTTGGCAAATGCCGCGCCGCTCTTGGTACTGCGGGCGTTTCATGCGTCACGGTGGCTGGTATCCCGACTATGTAACGCGCCTGTTTCGCCGCGATAGTGCGACATTTAGCGATGACTTAGTGCATGAACGCTTGCTGGTCAAAAAAGGCACTATTGGCAGATTAAACACGCCGCTGATTCATTATCCATTTTTACGCATTGAACAGGTGCTAGATAAGCTCAATAGCTATTCGACAGCAGGGGCAAAAATGCTTGCACAACGCGGCAAAAAAGCCCGTCTGTGGCAAGCCGTTGTCAAAGGCATCTGGGCATTTATACGCAGTTATATTTTACGCTTAGGGTTTCTCGACGGAGCGCAAGGCTTTTTACAAGCCGTATCAGCCGCAGAAGGCACTTATTATCGTTATGTTAAGCTCTGGTATGCGCAGCAAGAAAAAACCGCACAGCCAGATACAAAAATTTGCTGATTCTTTGCGTGAAAAGCCTCTATTCAACTTACATTTCGCGCCACATCCAAGCCAATTCCAAAATTAAACCGCCGCCTCATTTTTGTGGGGACAGATTTCACGGAACGGCAAATTGCCACCATTCATCCTTTAATTTGAGATAGACCAAAATCGGAATCTTCAGCAAGTGCAACACCTTTTGATGCATCGGCGTAACCCCTTTCACCGGGGTTCTTACCGTATTGTCGGCCATCGTGACCACCGCCAAATGAATGCTGTTGAAAAAGTAGCGAATGTTGTTCCAGGTCGGTCGTTTCGTGTTCAGACCGGGGTAGTCCTAAACATGTAGTGCTATATGCTATACTAATCACCCCATAAAATTTCCATATAACAACCATTGGAGTACTTATGAATTGTCCAAAATGTGGTTCTTCACATACCAAAAAAAAATGGC
>CAZOSP010000158.1:0-6639 GCA_964582525.1 uncultured Thiomargarita sp.
CAAGGCTTCTGTATCGGATTTGAAGGGAATTGTTAGCATTGGCAGTAAACTTTTTGGAAAATTGGTATTATACCTGAGAATGGGCTGTTTTCGGACAGCCTACTAGGCTTCACAGGGGCTTTGTTTCCTGTCGCTGCACATAGCGCAAAATCTCTTTCACTACGCCTCTCACCGTGCGTCGTCCGGTTTCTATTTTTAAGTCCGCCACGCTTTCATACAAAGGCATACGCTCGCACAAGATTTTCGCAATGCGATCTTTAGGGTTTTCCGTCATCAACAAAGGGCGGTTTTTAGCGCGACTGGTGCGCTTAAACAAATGCTCGGCATCTGCATATAAATAAATCACTGTGCCGCGCTCCATTAAATAACGTCGATTATCGGGATTGAGCACCACACCGCCGCCGGTAGCTAAAATGATGTTGCGCATTTGCGTCAGCATATCGATCATTTCCTGTTCGCGTTGGCGAAAACCCGCTTCACCTTCCAGTTCAAAAATCAGTGGAATGCTGGCACCCGTGAGTTCCTCAATTTCTTTGTCGCTATCAATAAATTCTTGCTGTAAATGCACAGACAGTTGGCGACCAATTGTTGTTTTACCTACTCCCATCGGACCGATAAGGAAAATATTATTGTTTTTCATGTTTGTCATATCAGTAATTAACGCACCTTAAGGCATTCTTTGATTTGATTGACGGGATTAGGGAAGGGAAATAAGGGGGGATATGATAACCGCTGCCTGTCTAAAAAACCCATTGCCTAGTCTAAGGTAACTTCGACATACCGCCAAGATTTTCTTATCTAACGACGTTACGCGGTGTAAACATTCACATCCCTCTCAGTAAAAACCTGACAGGTCTCAAAGACCTGTCAAGTTTTGCGCGGGGAACTGAACGGTTACCTTGAAGACCAGTCAGGTTTGCGGAAGGCAATTTAATGATCTGAAAATCTAGTAGATTTTCAAAATCTAGAAGGTTTGAGTATTTCAAGACGCGGCGCAAACCCTACTCAAGGCGCACGACTAATGCGTATGCCGTGTGACCTGATGAGCTTCTAAAAAATACTCTCTAAACCACGATAAATCAGGGTCTTGCATAATCGCGGGCATATTGGGTTCAGGTTCAAAATGCGGGTCTTCAAAATGCTGATTAGCAGCTTGCATGGCGTACCAAAATACTTTGCATTTTTGCCCATCTTGCAAAATCGAAGCGGCAACTAGCCCATTGCGTGCTGCCATCCAATTCCAGTTGTCTTCTTTTAAGACTGTTGCCACTAGATTTAAATAATCAATCGATTGTAACCAGCGACGAATGTCTGCATTGTCTGCACGTTTACCGGGTTCGCACAGATTAAAGCGAGTTGAAACAATACATTGTTGTAACTTGTATTGTTGTACTAATAAATCACTACCCTGTTTTTGCAATCCTTCTAAGGCATTTTCATACCATTCTAAAGCAAGTTGCGCCCAGCGTAGTTCTTCATATTTGTATAAATAAAACGCCCGATCAAAATAAATGTGTCCTAACAACCAGCGCAGGCGACACGCATCTAAAGAATCGCTGTGCAAATCTTTATGGTTTTTTAATAACACTTCGAGAATATCGAGTAGTTCTGAAAATTCTTTTTTAGGGTACTGTGTCTTCCAACGATCATAGCGATTAAACAGGCGATCTAAATAATCGGAAAACGGCGAACGCACTACTTTTTCATACAACTGCCGAATTAAAATGTGCGAAGTTTCGTTGCCGCTGTAGCCCGGCACGCGAAAAATGCGCCCGATGGTGCTTAACGCCAGTCCCGTTTCCATGCCGATGCGTTCTTGTGACCAACCGGTGGCTTTTTTAATTTCCTGAACGCGCTCATACAATGAAGTCATTATTAATCTCCTCCGTCAAGGTAATCGTGTACCTTGCCAGCGTTCTTGTTTGCGAGAGTCTGCTTGTGCTTCCTCACTAATGCCTTGGAAGCCTTGTTTGTCAGGGGTCAGGGTCCATTGAAAACGTCCGGAGCGTCCACTTTGCTCTGACCAACGCCCCCATACCTCCTGTTCATTGAGAAAACCGCGCAAGCTGCCTTGCACCGTACCTTCAAATTGCCCGCTAACTTGTTCATCCTGTTGGATTAATTTTAGCCCGCGAGTGTCTTCGCCACGCTGGGTTTGCCAACGTCCGCTAAAATCCAGCGGTTTTTGTTGCAGCGCGCCTTTGCAGGTGATACTGATAAAACCATTGCAAGGTTTTTGTACGCCATCACACAAATGCTCATCGCCAATGTGCAGGGTACTCACACCTAGCGGATGCGTCATGCTTGACCATTGCACCGCATGGGTATAGCCCTGCGTTTGACACCAGCTTGAGGCGGCGGGTTCACCGCAATCGGTGTTTGGTAAACGACAATTGTCTAAATGTTGTTGCTGATGACGTGGCGCATTGAACACCTGCTGCTCGGCTGGTGTGTTAGGCTCAAATAGCAAAAGCTCAAAGTCCCGTGCCGTGCGTTCGCGCCCGTCAGCCTCAATTTTACAGCCGCGTGCTGGGCTGCGAATTTTTCCCGCTTGGTAGCGTCCTTGCTGCTTGGCACGACAAATATACAAAGTATAATCGCCATCAGCATCTTCCGCGCCACCTTGCACAGCGTTATCTGCAATCTCGCCATCGCTGTATGTCTGCCAAACATAATGGCTGTCCATCAGCAACACCTCATAATGAACACGACGACTAGAACGCCCGGCGGTGGTAATCAAACAACCGCCGAGTTCGGCATTGAACTGTCCTGGGTGCAATCCCTTATTGTAATGCGCCCGACAAATATACCAAGACTTTGACTTTTCTGCCGCCGAGAAGGGGGCGACCGGCATCGCCTGCGGCGGCAACTCGCCGCGACTAAAGTGTTGCCACTCACCCTCAACAGCCGCTTGCGCAGCACTTAAAGTACAGCATAAACAGTACAAAAACAACATATTAGAACGAAAAGACATACGTTATCACCTCAAAGCGCGTGGATAAGAACCCAAATGTTTCAGCAAGCCGCTGTGCTGTTCCAGCGTTTGCATCACCCGTTTTAATTTAGGGTCTTCAATATGCCCCTCGACATCAATAAAAAATACATAATGCCAACGATTTTGTCGCAAAGGACGCGATTCAATGCGGCTCATACTCAAACCCGCCGCCTTAAAGGGCGCGAGCAATTCGTACAAAGCCCCAGAACGGGTTGCATCAGCCGCAGTCACTACCAGCGAGGTTTTATCTTTCCCGGTGGGCGCGACCGGATGCAAACCAATGACCGCAAAGCGCGTGGTATTATCCAACTCATCTTCAATATTTTCTGCCAACAGTGTCAAGCCATAATTATCCGCCGCAATGCGTCCGGCTATTGCTGCTGCCTGTTGCTCTTGTGCCGCACAACGCGCCGCCTCAGCATTGCTCATCACCCGCACCCGCTCGGCATGGGGCAAATGCGCATCCAGCCACAAACGGCATTGCCCCAGTGATTGCTGATGCGAATAGACGGTTTTAATGCTGTCTAAGCACTCATTTCGTGCCATCAAATGTTGATGGATTTCCAATTCGACTTCCCCGCAAATCAATACGGCACTTTTCAAAAACAAATCTAAAGTCTGGCTTACACCGCCTTCAGTCGAGTTTTCCAGTGGCACAACGCCATACTCGGTAGCTCCCGAAGCCACACAGCGAAATACTTCGTCAATGCTTTGCACCGGCACGCTGTCTATCGCCGCGCCAAACTGCTTTTTTACTGCCGCTTCAGAAAATGTCCCCGGTGGTCCTAAATACGCTACCTGCAAAGGATATTGCAAAGCCAGACAAGCCGACATAATTTCGCGGAAAAACTGCTCAATAAACGCATCCGGCAAAGGTCCTTGATTGCGTTCGAGCGCGTGGCGCAACACCTCAGCCTCGCGCTCTGGGCGGTAAAACACCGGACGCGCTTCTTCAGCGCGTTTTGCCTGAGCCACATCTAAAGCAAGATTTGCCCGTTGCGTCAACAAATCCTGCAACTGTGCGTCTAAGATGTCAATTTTTTCGCGCACAGCGTTTAAGTCGAGCTTTGCCATTGTTTTTATCCAAATTGATAATGTTTTTTAACCGCTTGTTTAACATCCCAAGTACAAGACATGCTGGCAGGAAATGCCACATAGTCGCCTTTGGAGCGGTGTGACTGGGAGCGGTTGACTTCCAAGTCAGCCAAAACGCCGCCTGCGGCGGCGGGGCTAATCTGGAGATTAGCCACTCCCAATAAGCCAGCGTGGACCAGTAACACCCAACACTTCCAGTTTGGCAGATGCGGGATTGTGTTCTATAGTGATTTGATTCACAAGCATTGTTAGGTATGTTCGCAGATTTTTGCGTGGGAATTGAATAATGACAATGTGCATTAGACTCAATACTAAAACACCATTTTTTCATATTCGGCTTCAAGATAACGGGTAAATTCTTCAGCTTTTAGTAGCATGGAATATTGTAATCGATCTCTCATGGTTTCCCGTAAAACTTGTAATCGCTCAACATCATTGGCTAATTGCACTGCTTTTTGGATATATTCATCCGCTGTTTGAGCTACCCATTCAGCTAAACCCGCCGTTGATAAAATACTCAATCCCATGCGAGAAACCTGCGTTTCTCCACATAAACTAATCACTGGCACCCCCATCCATAACGCATCACAGGTCGTTGTAGCACCATTGTAAGGCCAAGAATCTAAACAAATATCAATGTGTTGATATAAGCCCATGTGATCTAAAAATGGCATTGTTTTGCGTAACTCTAATCGAGTTGCTTCAATCCCTCGTTGTTCAAAATAATTTATCAAAGTTTGCCTAGAACTGGCATTATTCATAAAAGTGTTTTTAATTAATAAACGTGAATTTGGCACCTGCAATAAAATTTTTACCCAAAGTTCTAAAATCATATCGCTATGCTTTGCTTGGTTATTAAAGGATGCAAAGGTAATATAGTGACGTTTTAATACGGGAGAATTAGGTTTAAATAATTCAATGGTTTCTTTTGCTGGTGTATAACAATGATACGCAAAAGGCAGGCGAATCAATTTTTCACTGCTGTATTGTTCAGCCCCCGGCGGACTGACATAAATATCCGTAATGCGATAATCAATAGACTTTAAGCCTGTTGTATTGGGATAACCCAAATAACTGATTTGTACTGGCGCGGGTTTTTGGGTAAAAACCAATAAGCGATTAGACCCCGTATGTCCCATTAAATCGACTAAAATATCAATTTTATCCTGTTGAATTTGCTGAATTAATTGTTCATCGCTCTAGTTAAAACAATCAATCCATACATGTTGATAGGTTTGAATGTCTTCAGCGTCATACAATTTTGCGTCATGCAGTGCGTAACAATATATCTTAAATTTGTTTTTATCGTGGTGAGCTAAAATAGATTTCATAAAATACGCAACAGGGTGTGCATCTCGAAAATCTTCAGATACATAGCCAATGCGTAAAGGTTGTTGTGGCAGCCTGTGTAATGGCTGTTTTACGATATGCTGCGATTTTTCAAAAACATCAGAGAATTGTTGATGGTAGGCAAAGATTTGTGCAGTTGTATAAGTCGGTAAATAATTCAAATTAAATAAAAAACTGCTCAAAGCATCTTTATTTGTAGAGTCTTGTTGAAATGCTTTATATAAATAGTTCAAAGCAGTTTGTATGTGTCCTTGCTTTGTGCTTACTTTAGCTAAACCTTGATATACTGGTAAGTGGCTATCAGGGGCTAATTCTAAGGTTTTTTGAAATTCATCAAAGGCTTTATCTAAACAGCCCTCTAATTCAAGAAAAATAGTGCCTAAGGTATAATGCGCTTTAACATATTGAGGATTTAATTGTAATGCACTGCGTACATGCTTCTCAGCTTCAGCAAATTGCGCTTTGTGGTAATACACGGCACCTAGATTATGCAAAGCAACTGAAAAATAAGGTTGATATTGCAATGCCGTTCTAAAACACATTTCTGCTTCTTCTAAACGCTTTAAGCTTAAATACACATTCCCTAAATCATTATGGTAATCTGGATTATTTTCTTGTAACGCAACGGTTTTTTGTAGTGGTGCGAGTGCTGCCTCTAGTTCTTCAGCTTGGGCATACAATATCCCTAATTGGTGCCAAGCAGGTGCGTAGTTGTTTTGCAATTGCAAAATTTGCTTAAGCAACTGTTCAGCTTGAGCGACTTGTCCTTGTGCTGCTTGCTGTTGAGCAAGTTCTAGTGCTTGCTCTAAGGTAAAAATTTGTTCTGACATATCATCATGCTCGCATTTTAGCTAGATTAGCAAAATAGTTTAATAGGGAACTCTGTCTTGGCAAGTTGCCTGACGGATTGATGAGCAATGCCGTATTTTGTTTAACACGTATTCTTATTTTTATATTATTTTCATGCAGATACGAGAACCATTTATGACCTACAAATTCTCTATCTGCCAATATCATGTCAACTTTTTCAAAACCCAGTACCCGCTTAAATTGTTCCATTAATTCAATACGTTCATCTTGATCTGAATTGCCCTTTTTATCAAGCAATTTAAACATAATCGGTATGGATGCACCATCATAAATTAGCGCAGTCAGTTGTCCGCATTGCTGTGAGCTACCTGCGGCAGACAGCAACACAG
>CAZOSP010000159.1:0-6611 GCA_964582525.1 uncultured Thiomargarita sp.
CTACAAAGATGCCCTCTCTTTTCCGCGTTCGCGCCGCAAAAAGACGCGGCGCAAACCCTACAAAGAGACTGTTGCACCGGTTTTCTGCTTATAACACTGCGCGATCCGCGCTACCAACTGGCGTGCCAAACTGAGTTTGTCAGTCAACGGCAAAGTCCATTCCTCAATCCCCGCCGCGTTTGTATAAAACACCTGCAACGCATTGTAATCACTATCAAAACCTTGTCCGCTTATGCCTACTTGATTAGCCGCAATCATATCCAGTTGTTTGCGTGCCAATTTAGCCCGTGCATATTTTGCAACATTCTGCGTCTCCGCTGCAAAACCCACCACAAAAGGCACGCTTTGCTGCTGTCCAACCCAAGCCAAAATATCCGCCGTAGCTTCCAGCATAAGCTGCATTGTTGTGGTGGTTTTTTTAATTTTTTCGGTAGCCTGCTGTGCCGGGCGATAATCTGCAACGGCAGCGGTGGCGATAAAAATATCCGTATTAGCGACATGCTGTTGCACAGCGGCGAACATGTCGGCAGCACTATATACCTCCACGCGCTGCACATCCGCAGGTGTCGGCAGGGACACCGTTCCACTAATAAGCGTCACGCTCGCGCCCAGTTCTCGCGCCGCTTGCGCAACCGCAAAACCCATGCGCCCGGAGCTGCGATTGCTGATAAAACGCACCGGATCAATATCTTCGCGGGTCGCGCCTGCGGTGATCAATACGCGCCGCTGCGCCAGCACAGGCGCGAACCACAGACTGCGCACCTGCTCAACTATTTGCGCAGGTTCTAGCAAGCGTCCCTCGCCCACCTCGCCGCACGCCTGCGAACCGCACGCTGGACCGAAAAAATGCACCCCGCGCTTGCGCAATAGCTGACAATTCGCCTGTGTCGCCGCGGCTTTCCACATCTGTTGATTCATTGCCGGCGCGACCGCAATCGGTGCGCTGGTCGCCAAGCACAAGGTGCTTAACAAGTCATCTGCCCAACCGTGCGCCAATTTCGCCAAGCACTGTGCCGTCGCCGGGGCGAGCAGCAACAAATCCGCCCAGCGCGCCAAGTCGATATGCCCGAAGGCAGATTCCGTCTCGGCATTCAGCCATTGCGTTTGCACCGGGTAGCCCGACACCGCTTGCAAGGTCAGCGGTGTGATAAATTGCTGCGCACCTTGAGTCATCACCACGCGCACTTGCGCGCCCTGTTCGCGCAAACGACGCACTAAATCAGGAATTTTATAAGCCGCAATGCCGCCGCAAAGACCGATTAAAATATGTTTATTTTGCATTATTTTCTATTATGAGCGATTCTTAGAAAGAGAAAAGGAACAACAGTATAGTGGACTCCAAAAACTAGATCGGCGTCTAAGAGATAATTTTGTGAAAATAAGGTCTAGCGATGAGGGGTTATACTCATACCCGCCAGGAACTGCATTTTTTGCTTTATCAAGTTTTCTGTAACTACTTGGGTTTTAAGCACTTAATCAAAATCTCTGAGAGCAGTTTCAGGCGGGGGGCAGTCTATATATTTCATTAAAGGTAAAATAATGGATGACACCTTAAGTAAAAAATTTGCACAACAGTTACAAGACAAACTGGCAGAATTAGAAGATTTAGAATCCACCGCAACAGCGGCTATGGCGACGGTTGATTTGGATCAAACACGGGTCGGACGACTTTCTCGCATGGACGCAATGCAGGCACAGCAAATGGCTATTGCGTCACAGCAAAGACGAAAAACCGAGATACTGCAAATTAAAATGGCGTTAAAGCGCGTCAAAGAGGGCGAGTTTGGTTATTGCTTATGCTGTGGCGAGGAGATCGCACCAGCCCGTCTTGCCATTAATCCCGCCGCCACCCTCTGTATTCGTTGTGCAGCATAGCGACTGGGAGTGCTAATCTCCTGATTAGCACCGCCACCAACGGCGGCGCGAAACGCGCTCGCGGGTCAAGGTTTGCAACCTTGACCCGGACGTTTTGACTCACTTCAAGGTCATTTGAAACGTTCAGGTGCAGGTTACAAAGCTGCACCCGCCTTATCAGCAAAAAACTAATCACTTACGACTCGCCACTCAACTCAAGCGTAACACACTGATGCCAGCCAATTCTTCTTTTAGTCAACGTCTGCTCGCTTGGTTTGCGCACGCTGGGCGCAAGGATTTACCGTGGCAGCAAAACCCTACGGCATACCGCGTTTGGATTTCGGAAATCATGTTGCAGCAAACCCAAGTCAACACGGTAATCCCTTATTATCAACGCTTTATGCAGACCTTTCCGGATGTGCAAAGTCTCGCTGCGGCGACGCGGGATGAGGTACTACATTTATGGACGGGGTTAGGGTATTATGCGCGAGGACGCAATTTACACCGCACTGCGCAGCGGATTTGCCAAGACTTCGGCGGTCAGTTGCCGCAGGATTTAACGACTTTACAAACTCTGCCGGGGATTGGTCGCTCCACCGCTGGGGCAATTTTGGCACTGGCTTATGGGCAACGGCAGCCGATTTTAGATGGCAACGTCAAGCGTGTTTTGTGTCGTTATCACGCGCTTGCTGGCTGGACCGGGACAACTCAAGTCAGTCAACAATTATGGGCGTTGGCAGAGCAACTCACGCCGCACACCCAAGTAGCAGACTATACGCAAGCCATTATGGATTTGGGTGCAACTCTGTGTACACGCAGTCGCCCGACTTGCTTCCTGTGTCCGCAACAAGATTTTTGCCAAGCGCATCTGAGCCAGCAAGAGCCACTTTATCCCACCCCCAAACCGCGCAAAATTCTACCGGAAAAGCACACCTATATGTTGATGCTGCAAAATGCAGAGGCTGAAGTTTTTTTACAACGTCGTGCCGAACAAGGGCTGTGGGGAGGATTATGGAGTTTTCCCGAATGCCAAAAGGAGCAGGAGATTGCCGCATGGTGTTGGGAGCAGTTGAGCTTGCCAGTAGCAAATTATCAGCTTTGGCAGCCTTTTCGTCACAGTTTTACCCATTATCATCTGCACATTATACCCGTGCATATTCAACTGTCGCCGAGCGTGCGGGAAACCGATAGATTACCGCCTCATAGCCGCTGGATCAATGTGCAACAAAACATTCCTAACGGATTGCCCGCGCCCATTGTGCGTTTACTGGATGCCTTAAGGTTTAGTGGTTAGTGGTCAACAAAAAACTAATCACTTACCACTTGCCACTAATCACTCAGCCGAAACGCCTATAGATGGTATAAGATAAAAGTATTTATTCGGAAACCATTTTTCACTTCATTTTATTGAGGAAAGTACCATGCCCATCCTCGTTATCTTGTTTCTTTCCCTGACGCTACTGCTTTCCGCTTGCAGTAGCGTGCTGCCACCGATTCAGTCCATGAGCGATGCGCGACAAGCAGTTAAAGCGGCAAGAGATGCGCAAGTACAAGACTATATGCCCGCTTCTATGGCATACATTGAACGTCGTTTGCAGCGCGCTGAAGAAGAACTGGCAAGCGGTCCCCACGCTTATCAGTTTGCGCATTTTAACGCGCTGCTGGCAAAAGAAGACGCAGTGCAAGCGCACCAACTCACCATGCAGCTAAAACAAGCAGAAACAGCCCTGCAAGCCGCTGAAGTGCTAGGCTACGCCTGCATAGACACGCAACAACTGCTGGACAAAGCAAAACGTCAAGCGCGTCAGGGCGATTTACAAAAAGCCATGAATGTCGCCCAACAAGCCGAGCTACAAGCGGTTAAAACACAACAACAAGCACGTTTACAACGTGCCAAAGATGAATTGCAATATTGGCATGACAGCGCAGATTTAGACGCGGCACAGCAGCGTTACTTACAACTCGCCCGTCAAGCCATTGCTGCCGAGCAGGGAGAACAAGCACTTGAATACCTCAGAATCCTCATGGACTTACGGGATTAAACAACGGACGCAAAAACTGCCGCCTGGCATACAATATCTAGGTGGTTTCCTGCATTTCGTGTTGCAGCGTTTTATCGCCGACAACTGCCCCGGACAAGCTTCCGCACTGGCTTATACCACCCTATTGTCACTCGTGCCCCTGTTGACTTTAGTGTTTGGCATGTTGGCAGCCTTTCCCGCATTCAAGGGAATGCAGGCGGATATTCAACAAATACTCTTTGAAAACCTAGTACCGACTTCCGGCGAGCAAGTGCAAACCTATTTAATGAGTTTCACACAAAAAACCTCGCAACTAACCGCAATCGGGATAGCCTTCCTGATTATCACCGCGCTGCTGATGGTACGCACCATTGATAACGCCCTCAACAACATCTGGCACACCAGTCGCGAGCGCAGTTTTGTCAGCAGCTTCATGGTCTATTGGTCAATGCTCACCGTCGCGCCCTTGCTGATTGGCATGAGCGTATTTATCACTTCCTATTTAATATCCCTGCCGCTCTTGCACGAAATGGTAGAACCCAATTTACTCAGCCGTTTGCTGGCATTTATGCCCTTTTTTGCTTCAACGCTGGCATTTACCCTGTTTTACATGCTCATACCCAATCGCAAAGTACCGCTGCATTACGCCCTGCTTGGCGGCATAGTCGCAGCGATTTTATTTGACATCGCCAAACGCGGCTTCGCCCTATATGTCACGCATTCCGATGTATATGAAACCATCTACGGCACCTTAGCCACCGTGCCACTGTTTCTATTATGGATTTACGTGTCTTGGCTGGTTATTTTATTAGGCGCAGAAATTACCTACTGTTTAAGCATATTTCAATGGAAATGCACACTTGCCAGTCGCCAAGATCAAGAAAGCAGCTTAATTCATGCGTATCGCATTTTAGGACATTTATGGCAAGCCCAATGTGAAGGACGGACTATATCTATTGAAGAGATTTTATACAAAGAAAGCTGGCGTGATGAAGTCAAATTACTAGATTTACTGCATACATTGAAACAGCAACATTGGGTTTATCGCAGCGGCGAAACGCACCATTGGGGACTGGCGCGAGATTTAGGCGAAATTCATTTTTTAGAATTTTATCGCCTCATATCCAAAGATTTTCATGCGTTCCCTCACAAAGAAGATGCTTGGAATGAAAATCTCACCCCCATTCTCAAACGTCTAGCTGAGGTTACAGAAGAAACCATGGCTATTCCATTAAAAGAACTGTATAAAAAAAATCCCCACACGCCCACAGTATAGCAAAAGTAGATGAGCTATAGCTAAAGTACATCAATTGTAGGATTCAGACCTTCCATATTTTCAAAACCTAGAAGTTCTTAGCTCACATTAACTTTTACATAATGATATATTTTCGCTATAGCATGGACTTAAATTGAGAATTGCTGAGCAGATTGTGCATCCTTGCATAGTCAGGTTGTTCTTCTTATCTCCCCAGCTTGTTACAATCTGTGACGGGACTTAGAAGCGATCACGAAATAACGTTTTGATTACGAACGGGACGTTATTTTGAGACAACATCTTAGTCTATTTTATCAACCTGAGTTTAAGAGGAACTTACATGTCACCCATAATCCACAACCCACAATCCACAAAACCTAAACCTTGGGTGCGCCATGCGGTCACTCGCTTAATTGCCGTGCTGTTGCTATCTTTGCCATTTCAACTGGCGCAAGCGGCGGATATCCTCTATGCAGCAACCGTTGGCGGTTTATCCATTTCTAGCGACGGCGGGACAAGTTTTAGCAATAAAACCACTACAGACGGCTTGGGGCATAATGTCGTATTCGGTGTCGCGGTCAGTGGCAGCACTATCTATGCAGCAACCGGTGGTGGCTTATCCCTCTCCAGCGACGACGGCGCGACTTTTACCAATAAGACCACAGCAAACGGTTTGAGGACTAATGCCGTGTACGGTGTCGCGGTCAGTGGCAGCATTATCTATGCGGCAACCGCTGATAGCTTATCCATCTCCAACAACGGCGGGGCGACTTTTAGCAATAAAACCACCAGCGACGGCTTGGGGCATAATTTTGTGCGCGGTATCGCGGTCAGCGGTAGCAGCATCTATGCTGCAACTGAAGGCGGCTTATCCATTTCCACCGACGGCGGGACAAGTTTTAGCAATAAAACCACTGCAAACGGCTTGGGGCATAATGCCGTGTACAGTGTCGCGGTTAGCGGCAGCAACGTCTATGCGGCAACTGAAGGCGGTTTATCCATTTCCAGCGACGGCGGGGCGAATTTTACCAACAAAACCACTGCAAACGGCTTGGGACATAATGCCGTGTACAGTGTCGCGGTTAGCGGCAGCAACGTTTATGCGGCAACTTTGATCGGCTTATCTATCTCCAGTGACGGCGGGACGACTTTTACCAACAAAACCACCGCTAACGGCTTGGGGAATAATTTTATGCGCGGTGTCGCGGTCAGTGGCGGCACTATCTATGCGGCAACCGGTGGCGGCTTATCCATTTCCACCGACGGCGGGACAAGTTTTAGCAATAAAACCACTACAAACGGCTTGGGGGATAATGTCGTGCGCGGTGTCGTGGTGGTGGCGGGCGTGACTCCACCGCCACCCGCACCCATTCCCGCTTCTCTTTTTAATTTCAATAAGCCCGCTATCCCTTACAGCAAAGAAATGAGCGTAACGGAATAAGTTTTTATCTGCACAAGCCCAAAATCTGATTGTTCTAATT
>CAZOSP010000160.1:0-6389 GCA_964582525.1 uncultured Thiomargarita sp.
CTCTCTGATTTCCGCTTCATGGTAGCTAACCATGAATGGGGTTAAGATACAAGGGGTAGCAAGGAAGCAATAAAAGGATGTAGCATATTAGGAATCCTCAAGTAGTCATGATCAGCGTTCCCAAGTTTGACTTGGAAACGCAAGGTGCGTCAATCTAGGAGGCTGTTCGAGAATATAGAACCTTGCGGGTCAAGGTTTGCTATCATCCCGCGTGCTGCTATCCCCGCGTGCGCGACGAAAAGATGTCGCGCACCCTACTGCTTGAAAGAATACGAAGCGTGGCGTAAAGTGGTTTTAGCGTCAGCAAACCGCCCGATATTTTAACCATCATCCTGTTATGGACAACCCTCCCTATGCCACACCCTCACCTTCAAATGCAAAACCGTCACGCCGCTGTTCATGGGCGGTGCTGACGGCAAAACCCCGGAACTCCGTCCGCCCAGCATCATATGCCTCGCTCACACAGCACCAGAACCAAAAAATACTACCTGTGATTACAACGTTAAACACAGTTTCCATTGGTAGACCAGAGCTTGATGTTCAACTGGACTTCAAAGATGAGGTGTTGCCATGATGAAAAAACACCTCTTCTTCCTCACCATCACTCCAGTGCAAAGCTTCATCAGTCAAGCCCGCAAAACCCACGATTTATGGGCAGGCAGCCAGATTCTTTCTAAATTGATGCAAGAGGCAGCGAGATTCCTGAACAAGCGCGGCGGCGATGTGATTTATCCCTGTGATATTAACGGCGATTCGCTGCCCAACCGCCTTTTTGTTGAATTTGAAGAGGTTACGCCGGATGCCCTGCGCGACATTGGCATAACAGTAGAAACCGTGATTCAGGAGGCTTTCGCGGCAATCGCCGATAACGCGCTAAAAAACACCGGAATTAAAAATAAACCCCAAGGCTTTGACGAACAAATCCGCCAACACCTAGAAATCCGCTGGCTGTGTTACCCATGCAGCGACAATTACGCGCAAGATTATGCCGAATTGACGAAACTCGCCGCCGCGCTGAAAAACACCCGTACTTTTGAGCAATTTGGCGGCGGACAAGGCGAGCAAGGTCGCAAATGCAGCTTGGATGGTCGCCGCAACGCGCTCTTTTATCGCCCGCGCCCAGACAACAGCGCACCCGCTTATCTGCAAAAAAACGCGCTAAAAGTTCACCACGCCAAACTCATCCCCGGCGAAGGCTTGAGCGCGGTCAGTCTGTGTAAGCGTTATTACGAAGCCAAAAACAGCTTTCCCGGCACGAAAGGCAGCTTTCCCGGCACGGCGGCAGTGACGCTGATGGACTACATCGCCAAACTTGACGGCAAAGATCTCGACTTACGCGCTTTATTCGACAAAGACTTTGATGAACAACTATTTTTTGAAGAAAACCTGACCCCGGATTATTTCCGTAAGCAAGGTTTGGATACGAACAAACTGACGGATGCGAAAACCGCGCAACAAAAACTACCCCAACCGCCCACGTCTTACTACGCCCTGTTAGCCTTTGACGGCGACAGCATGGGCACTTGGCTGAGCGGCGAATATTTGCCGAATAAAACCGACTTGCACGAGTTTCACCAAACCCTATCCGAAAAACTCGCCGATTTTGCTGGCTATGCAGCAAATTACCTGCAAGACCCCTACGGCAAAGCCGTTTATGCCGGTGGCGATGATTTTCTAGGGTTTATCAACCTCGCCGCGCTGTTTCCAGTGTTGCGTGAGTTGCGCAAGCAATTCAAAGAACAAGTTGCCGCGCCGCTGCGCGAACAATTCAAGTTGACGCAAGAACTGACTTTTTCCGCCGGTGTGGTGGTGGCGCATTACAAAACGCCGCTACATGCAGTATTAAACTACGCCCGCGAAGCCGAACACGCCGCCAAACAGATTAACCCCGATAAAAAAGACGCTCTGGCGATTCGCGTGGTCAAACGCTCTGGCGAAGGCAATCAGGCGATTTTGCCCTGGTATTACGACAACGAGTTCATGCCGGATAAACTGGCGAAAGTCATAGACGACTTGCGCAACGGCTTTTCCGATACCTTTGCCCGTCGCTTGGCGGCGCAATTTGCTACCCATACCCAAAAACACACCCGCCTAGATATGTTTTTGAGCGAACTCAAACGCCTCAGTACCCGCGCTGCGCCGGATACGGATAAAAAAGAACGGGTTAAGCAACTCAATGACACCATGCGCTGCCTGCTGCAAGCCAGCCGCGACCTGTACGGCTGTTTAGCAGAAGATGACGACATCAAGCCGGAGGCGCTAGACAATTTTCTGCAAACACTACATATCGCGGTATTTCTGGAACGCCAAGCCAAGCCGGAGGAAAAATAACATGCTGCTCGAAATTGAAGCCCTAGATACCCTGTTTTTCCGCGACGGCAAAGCCTTTGCCGCCGGTGAAGACGTGTGGGCGGATAGCGCAGGTTTGCCTTCTCCGGCGGGCATTTACGGCGCGTTGCGTACCGCTTATGCGGTGGCGCACGGCATCGCCCCGGAAGCGATAGAAGAGCGTACCAAAGACTTGAAGATCACCGGTCTGCATTACGCCGTACCCGGCAAACCGTGCCTGCTGCCCGCGCCGCTGGATTTGGGTGTGGCTGAAGACGGCAAAGACCGCCATGCGTATTTTGCCAAGCGCATAGCCTTATCTGGTGTGATGAGTAATTTTACGCTGCCCGAAGCGCTGACTTTTACGGGCAAAAATATCGTTATGGCAGAACATCATCTGTTGGCGGAAACCCCGTTCAAACGTTATCTCAAAGGCGAAGCGCGCAACCTGAATGTGGACAACTTGAAAATTATCTCTGCGCCGAGCCAAAAATCGGCATTGCCCGCGACAAGGCTACGCATAGCGTGGCAGAAGGACGCTTATACCGCGTTGAAATGCAGCGTTTCAAAGACTTAAAAATCGTCGTCGAGATCAGCGGGCTAGATAATTTTCCCGAATCCGGTCTGCTTAAACTGGGCGGCGAGGCAAAAGCCGCACGATTTGGTCTGGCGCGTAAAGCAACTGTTACTTGGGAAACGCCACCATTAGACGGGCAGTTTTTCAAGCTGTATCTGGCAACTCCGGCAATTTTCAAACAAGGCGCATTTCCAGATTTAACCCCGTTCGGCATTGAGGCGAAATTGATTGTCGCCGCCACTACCAAACCACTGGCGATAGGCGGTTTTGATATGCAGGCAGGCAAGCCCAAAGCCATGTATCAAGCCGCGCCCGCAGGTTCGGTGTATTACTATCAAAGCACCGCGCCGCAAGCCGTTATTGAAAAACTACACGGCAGAAGCATTTCTGCGGTTTACCCGGAGCAAGGCTTTGGTCTGGCGTGGATTGCCCGTTTACAGTCATAAACACAACAATACACCATGCCTAAACTGGATGTATTCCATAACGCTGTCAAAAATGCTTTGGAAAAGGACGGCTGGACGATTACCCATGATCCACTCAGGCTAGAGATTGGTAAACGGCGGATGTATGTGGACTTGGGCGCGGAACGCTTGATCGCGGCAGAAAAAAATCTGCGCAAAATTGCGGTTGAAGTGAAAAGTTTTGTCGGGAAATCAGATTTTAAGGATTTGGAAGATGCGCTGGGGCAGTATGTTTTGTATCAGAAAGTCCTGAATGCGACTGACCGTGAGCGAATGTTATATCTCGCTGTCAGTGAAATCACTTTTATGGGTATTTTTTCCGAAGAAATCGGGCAGTTGATATTGTCCGATCCAAATTTTCATCTCCTGGTTTTTCAGGAAGACACGGAGGAGATTAGCCAATGGATACCCTCAATTATCCAGATATAATTAAACAGGTTCTCACCGACTACGCAAATGATTCGCTGCCAGACGATACGGTCACAGCCCATCTGGTTTTTGACGATAAACGTAACAGTTATCTCTTGCTAGAAATGGGGTGGCGGGAGAAAAAATATATTTATCAACCCGTCGTTCATCTTGAACTTACCAAGGGTAAGGTATGGATTCAGCAAGATTATACCGAAGCCGGCATTGCCGATGAACTGACAGCGGCAGGCATTTCACCTGAGCATATTGTACTCGGCTTTCGCCATCCGACCTTGCGCCAGCATACAGGCTTTGCCGTAGCATAGCGTTGAGGAATACATTTCACATTTTTTGCAGGGAAAAAACCATGAAAACCTTGATTACCACTGTCGGCACGTCGTTGTTTACTAATTACCTCAAGCCAGAAGTGCGCGACAAAATCAACGATTATCGTGACATCGACGATGCGCTGGATGGCATAGAAAATAGTCCGGCAGCCGATTATGCAGGGGTTAGCGATGACGTGAAAGAGATCGAAAAGGCTATTACAAGCCGCTGGTTTTGCGTGAATGATAAGCCGAATATTGAGGCATCGGCGGAGATTAAAAGCATTTTGAAAATCAGTGCCAGTTTGAAAGAAGATTGCAATGTCTGTTTATTAGCAACGGATACCGTGACATCCAGGCTTGCGGCTGAGTTGATTAAGCAGTGGTTTGAAGATAAAAAATGCTATCAAGGAGAATACAAGATAGAAGTCTCCTTTAATCCAGACCACCATATCATTCCTGGATTGCAAATCAAGGATACAGTAGCCTTTCAAAATCAAGGCTTGGCAGAGTTAATTAACCGCTTTTATAGCATTAATAAGGGTGACTATGCTAATACAATTCTCAATATCACTGGCGGCTTTAAGGCGTTGATTCCTTACCTGACTATTTTGGCTCAGGTCAATCAAGTTCCGATGCAATATATATTTGAAGATACTGATACACTGATTGAAATCCCCTTTTTACCGCTCAAGATTGATGATGACTTGTTTGAACGATGGGCGGTGCAATTTTCTCAACTTGAAAGCAATTTTATCAAATGTAAAGAAAACTATTCATTCTGGCAAGCTGCACAAAGCTGCTTGGAAGTAACAGGCGATGACATCACGCTTAATTTGTTGGGAACTGTACTCTGGGATAAATACAAAAAGCGTTTCTTTACTTTTCTTGCACCGGATGATGTGTGGACAGAAATTCAAAAGCAGCGAGATATTTTGCGCATTTTGCAAGATAAATTCCATGATGAGGCAGCACGGAAGAATAAAACAGAGATAAAGAAAGTACATCATGTTTTTGATGATGGTGACAACAATAATCGAATTTATTATTTTATACACAATGGCAATGTGTATATTTATAAAACTTTTGAGAGCGAACCCGCCGCGAAAAAATTCATCGACTCAGGTTTAGATAAGGACGCAGTTATTCGCGTTTCCCAGCTTCGCAGCCTTAGTTTGTGAACCCCGCGCCGGCAGTGGTGGGTGGGGGCTAATACCATGAATTTCAATCATGACGTTTTGGAAAAAATCAGTATACTTCACGACACCTATTTAGCGGAGTTATTGGAGTTTCTTGAGTTTCTTAATTACAAACAACAAAATACAATCCAACAACAAAAACAATTAGCACCTCAAAATGCGGCTAAAGTTTTTTTTACGACACATGCGCCACTGCAAAGCTTCCGTACTGAAGACCCTGCTGAATATGTCCAAGGCTTACGCCAAAATAGCCGTATTTTAAGTTTATCGGAGCGTATGGATGAATCATAAAATTTTATTAGATACGGATACAGTCATTCACCTTTTGCATCAAAAACTACTGTTGGTTTCTTGTTTTGAACGGCATTATGAACAAGGCACACATTTTTTGCTTTCTCCTATTGTCGTTGCAGAAATTTATGCGGGTGCTTTTCCAAAAGAATATCCAAGCATCGAAAGTTTTTTCTCATTGTGTCGGCCTATTGCATTAAGGCATGAAATTGCACGCCAAGCCGGTTTTTACGCAAAACACTATCGCAAGGCGTTTAATACAATTTCACTAGAAGATTATTTTCTTGCAGCAACGGCAAAAATAGAAGGGTGTCCACTATGGACATATAACCGTAAACACTTTCCAATGCCTGAAATCGTTATTTTTGAAGCATCATAATCAATCTATAGGCGATTTTTCATAATTACCCGTCCATAAACCAGGAAACCTAATATGTACCAACACGCCGACCCGCTGTATTTAATCTGTGAAACCCCGTTGCACGCTGGTAGCGGCAGTGATTTGGGGATTGTCGATATGCCTATCCAGCGCGAGCGCCATACCGGTTTTCCTAAAGTGGAAAGCTCTGGGCTGAAAGGCTGTTTGCGCGAGGCGTTTGAGCGTGGCGCGGATGAACCTGCCTTAATCAAAATTCACGCCGCGTTTGGTTATGATGCGGACGGCGTGACTGAAGAAACCAAAAAGGCGATTGAAGCTGCCTTCACCGACAAAGAAACCAAAGAAACCCAATTCGCCGGTTGCTTAGGTAACTCGCAAAAAATAAATCCCCACTACCCAGACTGTGGCTGAATACTC
>CAZOSP010000161.1:0-6341 GCA_964582525.1 uncultured Thiomargarita sp.
TGCGCCAAAGGCGTTCTACAAAAATGTTGTCTAATGCACGTCCGCGCCCATCCATACTGATTTTAATGTCTTTTTTTAATAAAACATCTGTAAATGCTTGACTGGTAAACTGTGTGCCTTGATCAGTATTAAAAATACCAGGGGTATTTAATCAATACCTTCGCCAGTTTTTACTGGGCGCATTGCGGCAACTGATAAGTGCGCTCTAAGTGCGCTCTAAGCGCGCTCAAGGTCAGTGGTTTGCTGCCATAATTAAAAACCACTTCAGCATTTTGCTGAACGAATTTTAATTAATAAATTTATCAATCAAGTACTTACAAAATGGCGATTATTCGTGTCCCGACTCTTCGCTGGATGGCGAAGGTATTGCTTTAATGGCTAGACCTTATTTTTACAAAATTTCTCTTAGGTGCTGGTCTAGTTTTTGGGGTCCACTATAGTACTCTCGCCTCGCCTGTTTGCGCTTGAGCTTCTCCCTATTTTTTCGTCGCGCACGCGGAACAATGGCACGCTGCCGAGCATTCGCGCTACTCAACGGAAACGGCTAAACTTTTCCTTTACAAGCGGTAAAAAACTAATCCAAGATGCCAGCATACTCCCTCATCTCGGCATACAGCTCATCAGAAATATCATGCCCTTCTCTTAAACTGATTGACACTGTCTGCAATCAGCAACTTCTTCAATCCTTCAAAAAATAGTGACGAGTGATTTTTCCTTTACCGCCACCTAAATCGCAAATCATTTTGAAAACCTTGAAAAACTTATCGGCAAGGTACTGAAACCTCAAAAGCGCGCCCCCAAAAACGAGAGTCATTAATATATTTAGTAAACGGTCACTGTAATTTACCGTAATTGGATAAATCGACAACGTGTTGTTGTAAACTGTCATAGTTCACTGTATTTTTACCCGCACATGTACTGCACTTGATGGCTTGCGGGTGCAGTTATTCGCTCATCACGATTAAGGAGACACACCATGCAGCAAAAATCCGCAGAGGATGTCATTAAAATGATTCAGGCTATTCTTGATGTCAATCAATTCAGCGTGGGGGATGAATATTTCAGGGAGTTGGTGCGCAATCTCGCGCAACATCTGGGGGTTAAGTTTTGTTTTATCGGGCGTGCCGAAGATGCCGATCAAACCAAAGTCAGAACCCATGTGGTGTGGGCGGGTGGGCAGTTTATGGATAATTTCACTTATGATCTGGCGGGAACACCCTGTAAAAATATTTTCGATGGCAAACGGGTGGGGCTGTATTCGCCGCATGTCGCCGCGCAGTTCCCGGAAGATGAAATGTTGGGGCAGATGGGCGTGGAGTCTTATTTAGGTGCGCCAATTTTGGATAAAGACAATCACATGCTGGGTTTGATTGTGGTGCTTGATTCTGAACCCATCAAAGAGCGCGAACTCTATAGCGCGATTATGGAATTAATGGCGGGGCGGGTTGCGGCGGAGTTAGAGCGCAATGATTTGCAGGCGAATTTGCAACGCCAAGTGGATGAGCGCACGGCTGAGCTGCAAGCGCGGATGGAAGAATTAGAGCGCACTCGGCAAGAATTGGTGCAAAGCGAAAAAATGGCTTCTTTGGGTCGTCTGGTGGCGGGATTTGCCCATGAATTGAATACGCCGATTGGCGTGGCGGTCAGTAGTGCTTCGGTGCTGGATGGCAAGGCGCGGGAGATTAGCCACTTGTTAGCGCAAGATGAGGTGGATGGCGACGCGCTGGATGCTATTCTTCAGCAATTTGGCGAGGCATCGCGTTTGATTACGGCTAATTTGAAACGGGCTTCTGAGTTGGTCAATAGTTTCAAACGCACGGCGGTGGATAAAAGTTCTGAGCATATTCATGGTTTTAATGTTAAGACGATGCTTGATGATGTGATTAAAACCCTGCACAGTCGTTTTAAGCAAAGCCATATTGAGATTCAGGTGGATTGTGCGGAGAACTTGGATATTTATAGTGTGCCGGGCAGTATTGAGCAGATCATCACCAATTTGTTACTCAACAGCTTGGAACATGCTTACGATGCGGGGCAAAACGGCAGTATTCACATCGGCGCGGCACTGCATGAAGATCGGTTGCACATTGAATATCAAGACAACGGCAAGGGCATGACGGAAGAAACGCGGGCAAAAATTTTTGAGCCTTTTTTCACGACTAATCGCGCTCATGGCGGCAGCGGTTTGGGCATGTATATTAGTTATAACCTGCTCACCACGCAGTTGCAGGGGGATATGCAGTGCCATAGTACGTTGGGTGAGGGGACGCGCTTTACGCTCGATTTTCCCATCCAACATTCGTTACCTGTTCCAGCTTAACCTGCAACCACCTGATATGAAAAAAATTATACGTCGTAAAACAACGGACAGTCAGCCCGCGCGTGTTTCATCCGCCGCCGTATCTGCGTCTTGGTCTATTTTGGTGGTGGATGATGAGCCGGATGTTCATGCTATCACCAAACTGGCGCTCAGTCATTTTGTGTTTGCTGGGCGCGGTTTAGAGATTTTTTCTGCCGCGTCTGCTGCCCAGGCACGCACCTTATTGCAACAACAACCGAACATTGTTGTAGCGATGATCGATGTGGTGATGGAAACCGATGATGCCGGTTTGCAGTTGGTAGATTTTATTCGTAACCAGTTGAATAATCAGATAATGCGCTTGATTATTCGTACCGGTCAACCAGGGCTGGCACCGGAAAAAAGCGTGATTGAGCGTTACGATATTGACGATTACAAGGAAAAAAACGAACTCACTGAAACCAAGCTTTACACCACCTTGCGGCTGGCTTTGAAGTCCTATCAAGCCATGCAAAGCCTTGATACGCAACGCACTGCCTTGAGCAAAATTCTCGATGCTGCACCCGCCTTGTATCATCCGCAATCGATTAAGCAGTTCTTCAACGGCGTACTGAGTCAAGTGATCAGCCTGTGCAATCTTGGACATAACAGCACTATTTCAACCCTGAATAACGGTTTTGTTGCCACCACAGAGGACGCGAAAAAGCTGACGATTCATGCTGGCACCGGGTATTTTGCCAACACGCCCGACGGACCCCAGGCGCAGGCGATACAAAACGCCTGCATTGCCTGCTTAGCGCATAATAAAGACAATAAAAACAGTATCTTGTCCGGTTTCCCTTTAGCCGACAGCGCAATGTTGATACGTCTGCATGTCGAACAATCTAGCCCCGATGAAGGACAGAGTTTTATTTATTTAGAAAATTCCGCCTGCTTGCTGAAAACCGATCAAGAATTGTTAAGCGTGATGGCTTATCAATGCGCTTCTGCGTTGAAAAATCTCCAGCTATTTTTGGAATTGCAAGCCGCGCATCAACACAGTTCGCAGTTGCTCGGCATGGCAGAACAAGCACGCAATATCGCCGAATCGGCTAATTCAGCAAAAACCATTTTTCTTGCCAAAATGAGCCATGAATTACGCACGCCGTTGAACGCCATTATTGGTTACAGCAATTTGATTGAAGAAGAAGCAGAGGATTCGGGCTACCATGATTTACTGCCCGATTTGAAAAAAATTCAAAATGCCGGACAGCAATTGCTGAACATGATCAGTGATATTCTCGATATAACCCAAGTTGAATCGCAACAACTGAGTTTAGATTTACAACAATTCACTGTGCAAGCATTGCTTGAAGACATTGTGACTCTGCTACAACCCTTGATAGATAAACGCCAAAATCAGTTGAAGATTGTTTATCAAGAACCCATCGCACCGATTTGCTCGGATAAAACCAAATTGAAACAAATTTTGCTCAATCTGCTACATAACGCCAATAAATTCACCCGCCAAGGCAATATCAGTCTGCATGTGAATTACTTAGAAACTATCGGAGATAATCTCAAACAATGCGAACCGCCCTTGAGTGACATCTGCCAGCGTTGCGACAATTCCGGTTTTTTGACTTTTAAGGTTGCGGATAGCGGCGTGGGTATTCCTAAAGATCAGTTTGCGACGATTTTTGAAACCTTTAGTCAAGTCGATAGCAGCTCCGCCAGCGACGACGGCACCACGCCGGGCGCAGGTTTAGGGCTGTCCATCAGCCGCCAGTTATGCCAGGTGTTGGGCGGCGACATCAGTGTTGACAGTTGTCTGGGCAGGGGTTCGGTGTTTACCGTCAACATTCCGACCAACGTCGCGCTGGCAGACGCGCCTGAGATTTTGCACCGCGCCCCGACTGAATGCATAAACCCACGCGAAAAAATTTGACTTTTGTTAGCATGTTAGATTCATACCTACGACAAGGAGTCAGATCATGGCAGAACGAGATCGTTTGCGCCATCGTTTACAACGCTCGCACAGTGCCTCGTTGGATAATTGGAAAAAACGCGATGAATGGGCAGAATTGGAAACCAAACCGCAGCGAGAGGTGATTATTGATTGTGGTTGGGGGCGGCTGATTTTTGGTCAGACATTTCGCAACAACGAAATCATTGCCGACCTGTTACGCGCTGAAGCACCGGGCAAACGCGATATTGCGATGTATTTAATGGATCCGCATGTGGCGATTTCGCTCGCCCCGCAGGAATTGTTTTTAGACCCCTCTCACACCTTTCGTTTATGGCTAGAACGCTACCGCCCCGATTCGCGCCGTCCCAAAGGCTTTTGGATTCGCCTGCTACACACCTTAGAAGACGCTGAAGCAGCCCGTGAAATTTACTTAAAACGCAAAATGGTACCGCCGCCCGCCCCCTTTATGTGGGCAAATCGCACCTCAAAAGTGCTGACTTATTTAGTCGCGGGCGATGAGAGTAGTGGCAAAATCATTGGCGTAGTGACCGGCGTGGATCATTTTGAAGCCTTTACCGATCCAGAAAATGGCTCCAGTTTGTGGGCCCTAGCCGTTGATCCGCAAGCCCCGTATCCGGGCATTGGCGAGGCATTGGTGCGGCATTTAGCCGAGTATTTTCAAGCGCGGGGGCGAGATTTTATGGATTTATCCGTGATGCACGACAACGCCCCCGCTATCAAGCTATATGAAAACTTAGGCTTTGTGCGCGTGTCAGTATTTGCAGTAAAACACAAAAACCCTTGGAATGAGCCTTTGTTTATGGCACCTCAGCCAGACGAAACCTTAAACCCCTACGCCATGATCATCATCCACGAGGCGCGGCGGCGCGGTATCGGAGTAGAGGTTTTAGATGCTGAATCGACCTATTTCGCCTTGACCTTTGGCGGACGCAGCATTGTCTGCCGCGAGTCCTTATGCGAATTGACCAGTGCTATAGCCATGAGTCGCTGTGATGACAAGGCAGTCACCAGCCGTTTGTTCGTGCAAGCCGGTTTGCGGGTACCACACCAGTCCTTAGCAGTAAATGATGAACATAATCATGTCTTTTTGCGTCAATACGGGCGCGTGGTGGTCAAACCAGCGCGTGGCGAACAAGGCATGGGCATTAGCGTGGATGTGCGCGACGAGGTTAATCTAAAGCAAGCGATTGAGCAGGCACGAAAATTTTCTGAGCGGGTCGTGCTGGAAGAATTTGTTGAAGGCGAAGATTTGCGCATTATTGTGATCAATTTCAAAGTGGTTGCCGCAGCAGTCCGCAGTCCAGCGCAGATTATCGGTGATGGTCAGCACACGGTATTGGAATTGATTAAAAAGCAAAGCCGCCGCCGGGCGGCAGCCACTGAAGGCGAAAGCAACATCCCTCTGGACGCAGAAACCGAGCGTTGCGTCAATGATGCCGGTTATGCAATGGAGAGCGTATTAGCGCAAGGTCAAGAACTGCGTGTGCGCAAAACCGCCAATCTGCATACCGGCGGCACTATTCACGATGTCACCTCGCGGCTGAGTCATACCCTGTGTCAAGCCGCGGTTGAAGCGGCGCGAGCGATTGATATTCCGGTCGTAGGCTTAGATTTTCTGGTACCTAAAGTGGAAGGCAAGGAATATGTGATTATTGAAGCCAACGAGCGTCCCGGCTTGGCAAACCATGAGCCGCAACCAACCGCAGAGGCGTTTATCGATTTGTTATTTCCGCAAACCATCAGACGTTAAACTCGACTGCCTACGCATTTTCAGGCGGCAGCGTCACCGCCATCAAGCTAGACCGGAATGATGTTGCGTGACGCTACCGCTTAGGCGAGCTAATCTTTATCGGTTGCTTGCTATCGGTTATTGAGAAGTTACGGGAACTGCTGGCAATCCATTGACATGCTTAATAAAACTTTGCCCAATCACTTCGTCTAATTTGACAAGCACCGCATTACCAATTAAACGCGCTAATTTGCTAAACACAGGCTTTTCGCCTTTCTTCATAAATACATTAAAGTGGACCCCACCGTCAAGGCCAAAAATAGCAAAACTTAAGGAGAAATCAC
>CAZOSP010000162.1:0-6319 GCA_964582525.1 uncultured Thiomargarita sp.
GGCGGCGCGAAACGGCTTGCGCCGTTTGAGCTAATCTGGAGATTAGCCCTCCCACGCTCGGCGTGGGAACGTTTGGGTGCAGGTTACAAACCTGCGCCCGCTACGTCAATAATTTCCAAAAACCTGACAGGTCTTGAAAACCTGTCAGCTTTGAGTTTCGGGGGGTGAACAGTTACTTGCAGACAGGCTGTTGCATTCTCGCGCTGAAATCTGAAAACGCAAAAAATCAGCTAAAATCATGCGCAAAATTTGTTAAGATAGCGTCGTTGTCGTTTTCCGTACTCCTGTTTTAAATATCCAAACACCCTTAAAGCCGCTTCTATGTCGAAAAAAACCCACCGCAGTGCCTTACCCGCTGATTTTACCTTGCACGAGTACCGCCTTGACGCGGTTATCGGGCATGGCGGCTTTGGCATTACCTATCGCGCTTGGGACGCGCAGCTTGAGCAGTGGGTAGCAATTAAAGAATATCTGCCCAATGAATTGGCCGTGCGCGAAGGCGTGAGTACGGTCTATGCGAAATCTAGCACAGACGAAGAAGCCTTTGACTGGGGTTTGCAGCGTTTTATTTTAGAAGCCCGCACACTTGCGCAGTTTAAGCATCCCAACATCGTGCGCGTATTGCGTTTTTTTGAGCAGCACCGCACAGCGTACATGGTCATGGAGTATCACGAAGGCGAAAGTTTGTCAGCTTTACTGAAACGCGGCGCCTTGCCGGAAAAGCGTTTGCTAGACATCGTTCTGCCGATTATGGAAGGCTTACAAGAAGTGCATCGCGCCGGGTTTTTACACCGCGACATTAAACCCGCAAATATTTTAATCCGCCAACAAGACGGGCGACCGATCCTGTTAGATTTTGGTGCAGCGCGTTTTGCTATCGGTCAAAAAAGCACCAGCTTGACCAGCATTGTGACACCGGGCTACGCCCCCTTTGAGCAATATGACAGCAAAAGCGAACAAGGCGCTTGGACAGATATTTATGCCCTAGGCGCAGTCATGTATTACGCAGTCAGCGGACACGCCCCTAACGAAGTGGTCGGTCGCCTCAAACGCGACGACATGCCGCGTGCGGTGGAAGTGGGCAACGGTCAATATCAGCGCGAAATTTTACGCGCCATTGACTGGGCGTTAGCCTTAGATGAAGAAGCGCGTCCGCAAAGCATTGAAGAATGGCGCGAGGCGATGCTCGCCCCGCCTTTGCAAATTTTACCGCAAGAAGAACACAAACCCACCGCGCCGCGCCGCGCACAATTAAGCCAAGACCGTTGGTACAATCTATTTATTTGGACCTTGGTCGCATTAGTTATTGGCGTACCGGGCGGTTATTTATTGCTACAAGAATACCAGCAACCCGGCACCTTTAACACGCTCTTATCCGGTAACTCGCACAAACCGATTCAGCAACAAGAAGTAGAAGACTTTATTGGCAGATATTTTGCCGCTATTGAACAGGCAGATATTGAATTGCTACTCAGTTTTTACGCCGAGCAGGTAGAATATTATCGCTGGGGGCTGGTCAGAAAAACCGCCATCCGCGATGATAAGCGTGAATACTTCAAGCGTTGGCCAAACGTGCGTTACACCCTAGCAGGCGCGGTGGAGCTGCCCGACAGTCATACAAAAAACCAAACACCTGTGATTTTTTATTTAACCTTCAACGCCCAAAACCCAAACCATGAAGGCGATAAGCGCGTCAGTATTGGCAAAGCCAAACAAGAATGGCATCTGCGTCGTGAGCCTAGCGGCTTAAAAATCGTCTTTGAAAATCAAACCATCTATACCCGTAAACACAGTCCCAATGAATAACTTGTCAGTGTTCTCCCTTTGCCGTTGGCTATTGCCTTTATTGTCCGCCATCGGCTTGATTTATTGCAGTCTTTGCTACCTTTCCGACGGTCGTTTGCAGCCCATCTCGCAAGCGCGAGCAGATTCAGTAGCGAGCGAAATTGTCGCGCCGCGTTCTCCCCTAGAAATCGAATTACATCAATTTATTGAGGCATACTTCGCCGCACTCCGCAAAGCCGCCTTTAGCAAAGGTGAAGTTAAACAAGATATTGAAGCATTGATGGCGTTTTATGCCGAACAGATTGATTATTACACCTGGGGACCGGTGGACAACAAGGTTATCGAACAAGAAAAGAAGGATTATTTCTCACGTTGGCCCCTAGTGGAGCAAGGGCTACTCGGTGAAATTGACATCATTGACACCGATAACGCAGAAGAAAAACGGGTCATTTATCTATTGAACTTCACCGTAAAAAACCCGCAGCAGCAACAAGGTCCCACACGCATCAGCGGACAAGCGCGACACACTTGGCTATTGCGCAAAAGCCCGGAAAGCCCAGAAGGCTGGACAATTATTGAAGAAAAACAACGAGTCTTATCCCGCCAAAGAAACTACAAAGAAAGCCCAGAAAAAACCCAATAGCGCGGCTTAAGCAATGCGCTGGCAGGGTTGAATATTCACTATCACGCGACAAGATTGGGACCGCTAATCTCCTGTAATCTCCTGATTAGCGAAGCGGTTAAAAGCCGCTTGTGGTGGTCTGGAGACCAGCACTGGACTGGTGAAAATTGGTTCTCTAGGAATTTGTGTTGCAATAAATTATATGGGGATTTGATGCACACCGAAAATGGATTGCGCGTTATTTCTGCCGTGCGTCTTTTGCATCCGTACCTGGTAGTCCAAAAACGATGGACTTTGGGTGAAAAACACCGAGAAAGCACTCAGGGCTGCGTCCTCAATCGCGTATTTTAAGTTGTTGGCAGTCGCCTTCTTGCGAAAATCAGGCAGTTTCTCAAAGACCGTGCGGGTCTTGTTGATAAGGCTGGTAGCGGTGAAGGGGGCGGGTCTGTCTGAGGGAGCAAATGGCATGGACATGGTGTATGCTTCGGGTTGATTGGAGACAGCATTATTATAGCACGGTCTTAAATTGAGAATTGCTGGCAAAATCCCCGCAATTGCCATGCAAAACCCACCTTTTAGTCGCCAACATCAAAGGTTTGAAATCAATACATTTTCATTCTTGCTGGCATTGTCTAGCAAGCGCGTAAACTGCGCTGCTAGCTGTTCAATATGTTCCGCGCTGAACACGTCCGCCATGTATTCAAAACGAATTTGCCAGGTGTCTTGCCATTCCATCACATCAATAAACAAGTCCATGGTCATGCTATGCAAGGGCATGGGTTGATAGCTGACCGCCGCCCCATTGAGTGCGCTCAAGGCTTGCGGACGATCATAATTGAAGCGAATCGACGGCATTTGAAATGGCACATTGGCTTTGCGCATTTCCTGTGCTAGATCACGCGCTGACAATGCTTGGTGGCGGTAAAGCTGCAATAATTGACCGCGCACATAGCGCAAATAATCAGCAAAGGTAGTGGCTTGAGCCGGTAGGCGCGTAATCAACAGCAGCGGATGCGCGGCATTACCGGTCAAATGATCGCTGTTTTGGAAGAATCGCCCGGACACCGGAAACGCCAGCATTTGCGGCGTGGAATCGGGCGTATCGCCATTGAGCAGATGAAACAGCAAGGAAACGCTGGCGGCTAAGAACATGAAAGGCGTGGCTTGCTGTTGTTGCGCGCTGTGTTTAAGTTGCGCAAATACGGCGGGCGACAGCTTAACTTCGTAGCGGTTGCCAAGATGCGGGAAGATGTCAGGGCGCGGAAAATCCTCGCTTAAACCGGCGGATTTCGCGCCGCTGTTTAACTGTTCAGTGTAAAAAGCTACATCCTCAGCGCGTTGCGGGCTGTGCGCGTAATCCGCTTTGTAGCGCGAAAAATCCTGCCATTGCGCGGCGGGCGGTAGCGTCACCGTCTCGCCTCGCGCTTTGGCGTTGTACAGCAGCGCAAATTCTTCTAGCAACACGCTCATGCTAATGCCGTCGCTGACGATGTGCTGCATTTGCAAGGCTAACCAATGTTCTCCGCTGGTCGCTCGCACCAGACACCAACGCCACAGGGGACCTTGATGCAGGTCAAACGAGGCTTGTTGTTCTAGCCAAGCGATCAGTGCGTCATAGTTATCTGCTTCACCATACAGCACACTGGGCTTGACTCGCGCTAAAACAACGGCTTGCTCGCTTTGCGCGTCAATCAACATGCGCAACGACTGGTGGCGTTGCATGAGTTGTTCGGCAATCTGCTCGACATAGTCCAACTTCACTTCACCGGCGACATGTAGCAGCAAGGTAGCGATATAGCTTTGCACCGCGCTGGGGTTGCCTTTACACATAGCCCAGAAATGTTGCTGGGTGGCGGTGAGCGGATAAGTAAAGGTCTGCGGTTTTGCCCGCGCATCAATGGGTTGCGGGTAGGCATCGGGCAAAAAACCGCCCGCGTGTAAGTCGTGGACGCTTTCTTGAATTTTGCTAATAATCACTTCAATGTCTGCGTCGCTGTGCGCGGTGGAGAGGAAGCAGTTGCGCCCTTCCCACACATACAAACCCTTCTCAACCAAGTGGTAATACAGCATGTCGAGATTGCCCGTATAGGCAAAACGGAACAGCGAGCCGAAATGCAGGATTTGCAACGGCACTTTGCCCGCATTGAACCAGTCGTTTAAGCGTTTGGCAAAGGCGGCGGTGCGGGCATTGAGGTTTTCTTGCAAAGCCGCGCCCTGTTGTTTGATTTCCAGTAATACCGCTTTTGCTGCTGCCATTGCCAGCGGATGCTTACAGAAAGTGCCGGCGAAAAAGGTGGTGTCAGCTTGCGGATAGGAATTGTCGCCATAAGACCAAAAGCCGCCGTCAATGCCGTCCATAAAACGCGCTTTGCCCGCCACCACGCCTATCGGCATCCCACCGCCAACGATTTTACCGTAAGTGGCGATGTCGGCATCCACGCCAAACCAAGCCTGCGCACCGCCGGGGTGAACGCGGAATCCGGTGATCATTTCGTCAAGAATGAACACCACGCCCGCGCTGCGGGTGATGTTGCGTAGTTCTTGTAAAAACGCACGGGGTTGGATTTCGGGGTGACGGCTTTGCACCGGTTCAACCAGCACCGCCGCTAACTCGTGGGCGTGGGCGCGGATGTAATCTAGCGAAGCGGGATCGTCATATTTTAGCGGGAAAATGTCTTGCACCATGCCCGGGCACACGCCTGGTGCTGCGGGAACGCTGCCCTGTTCTTCGGGTTCAGCCAACACCCCATCAAAATGTCCGTGATACGCCATAATGAAACTGACCACTTTGGTTTTGCGGGTTGCGGCTCGCGCCAAGCGCAGTGCGGTCATCACCGCCTCGGTGCCAGAGTTGCAGAACGTTACGCGCTCTAGACCGGTCAATTCGCCGATCAAACGGGCAACTTCGCCCGCCAGCGGTGTTTGCAAGCCCAACTGCATGGTTTTATGCAGTTGTTTTTCGATGGCTTCAATCACAAACGGCGGCTGATGTCCAAACAGGTTTACGCCAAAACCCATGGTGATATCGATATATTCGTTGCCATCAACATCCCAAGTGCGCGAACCGCGTGCGCGGTCGCCGATGATGGGATAGACCATTTCTTTCACTGACAAGCGAAAACCTGCCGAAGCACGGCTGTCCGATAAGACCTGACGGTATTGTTGCGTAAGCTGCTTGGAGCCAGGCGTTTTGCGCGTGTAACGCTCAATAAATGCTGCCATGTAGGCTTGCTGCTGCGCAGTCATGCCGCGTAGTTGGGTTTCTTTGGGTTTCCAAGCGGGCAGCGCGGAGGGTTTCTCCTCGTTCACTTGTGGGTGGCTTTGTTGGGAACGGCTTTGCTGGGAGTGGCTAACCTGGGAGTGGCTAATCTCCAGATTAGCCCCGCCGCCACCGGCGGCGTTTTGGCTGACTTGGGAGCGGCTAATCTCCAGATTAGCCTCGCCGCCACCGGCGGCGTTTTGGCTGACTTGGAAGTCAGCCGCTCCCAGGTCAGCCGCTCCCAGGTTAGCCGCTCCCAGGTTAGCCGCTCCCAGGTCAGCCCCACCCAGCACCGCTAATTGCTGCGCCACCACCTGGGTCAACGTATTAGAAACCACCATCATTTGCTGATTGAGGATGCGTTCTAGCTGGCTCATCACTTGCGGAACTTGCGGATGGCTTTGCTGGGAGGGGCTAACCTGGGAGTGGCTAATCTCCAGATTAGCCGCGCCGCCAGCGGCGGCGTTTTGGCTGACCTGGGAGTGGCTAATCTCCAGATTAGCCCCGCCGCCAGCGGCGGCGTTTTGGCTGACCTGGGAGCGGCTAATCTCCAGATTAGCCCCGCCGCCAGCGGCGGCGTTTTGGCTGACCTGGGAGCGGCTAATCTCCAGATTAGCCCCGCCGCCAGCGGCGGCGTTTTGGCTGACCTGGGA
>CAZOSP010000163.1:0-6268 GCA_964582525.1 uncultured Thiomargarita sp.
ATGTTAAGTGCCATTGATTACAACAGCCTGCCATCTTATCAAGCAGGACGACAAGCAGGACGACAAGAGGGGGAACAACTGGGCTTGCACAGTGGCGAAGTGCGTCTTCTAAAACGCCTATTGAAGAAAAAATTTGGGGCATTGCCGCAAGCACTTGAAGACCGCTTGGATATTGCGACCGAACAGCAGCTTGAACAATGCTCAGAGGCGGTTTTAACGGCAGAGACTATAGATGATATTTTCGCTGGTTTGGATTAGCACCAAGCGATGTTTCGCGGTAAAAAGCACCCATCGCGTAAGGTGAGATCATAACGCCAGTGCTACATGACTAGCCCCACGGGAAACCCTATGCTGCACCCTCAACTTGATGATTTATTAGAATTACGCCACCAAGCTCACGCGCTGGGTTTTGCTTCGCACCATCCGGTCAACTCGGTGCTTTGTGGTTTATATGCTTCGGTGTTTCGCGGACAAGGTATGGACTTTGAAGAAGTCCGAGAATATCAACAGGGCGATGAAATTCGCAATATGGATTGGCGCGTGACAGCACGTACCAACGTGCCGCATCTCAAAGTGTTCCGCGAAGAACGCCAACGCAGCGTGTTATTTTGTGTTGATGTGTCGCCGCACATGCAGTTTGGTACACGCGGCACCTTCAAATCGATCCAAGCCGCAAAAGCAGCGGCGTTGCTCGGTTGGGCAGCGTCTAATGCGCAAGATCGGGTCGGCGGGGTGTTATTTGGAGGCGCGGACGGCTTGGCGTATTTTCGCCCCAGTCGGGATCGGCGGGCTATTTGGCGTTTGCTGAAAGCCTTAACTTATCAGCGCGAAAGCATCAATAAACGCCGCGAAGATGCCCTAGCGCGTGCCTTAGACAAGCTCGCGCACGGCACGCACAGCGGCTCGGTGATTATCATTATTGCCGATTTTAATCGCGAAACCTGGTCACTTGAGCAACGCCTGGCGTATCTGCGTCAACACCATGATTTGCTTTTGCTGCCGATTGATGATGCGGCGGATCAAGCCCTGCCGGAGATGGGAACCGTGTTATTTAAGACCCACGACGGCGCACGCTTGGAAATCGATACCAGCAGTGCCGCCGGGCAGCAAAAATACCGCGATCAATGGCAAACGCAGCGCAATCATTTACAACTCATCAGCAAGCGTTTAGGCATTGATGTCATTCCTATTAGCACTGATGTGGATGTTCACGGCACTTTGGTCAGCGGTCTGCAACGCCGCATGAAACGTATGCTGGTGCGCTGATTGTTGAGAATGCTGCGCACCCGTATCAAACCGCAATCTGTGCCTTAATGTGCGGATGCGCCTGATAATTGAGAATGGCAAAATCGTCAAATTCATAGCTAAACAAATCAACCGCTTTACGTTTAATGTCTAATTGTGGCAAGGCATAGGGCTGACGCGAAAGTTGTAAGCGCGCTTGTTCTAAATGATTTAAGTACAAATGACAATCACCACCGCTCCAAATAAATTCTCCCACGTCTAAATCACATTGTTGGGCAACCATCTGGGTGAGTAAAGCATAAGAGAAAATATTAAAAGGGACACCAATAAAAACATCCGCCGAGCGTTGATAAAGCTGGCAAGATAGTTTGCGGTCTGCCACATAGAATTGAAACAATAAATGGCAAGGTGGTAATGCCATGAGTTCTAATTCGCCAACATTCCAAGCCGATACAATATGACGGCGTGAATCGGGATTATCTTTGAGTTGTTCAAGCACCTGACTCATTTGATCTACAGTAGTGCCATTAGGCAAGCCCCAAGAACGCCATTGCTTGCCATACACAGGTCCTAAATCGCCGTTTTCATCTGCCCATTCATCCCAAATATTTACATTGTTTTGTTTTAGATAAGCAATGTTGGTATCCCCGCGCAAGAACCATAATAGTTCATAAATAATCGATTTAACGTGTAATTTTTTGGTGGTTAATAAAGGCATTCCGGACGACAAGTCAAAACGCATTTGTCGCCCAAATACGGATAAAGTGCCGACACCAGTACGGTCAATTTTTTTCGTGCCATTGTCGAGAATATCCTGCATAAGAGAAAGGTATTGCTGCATGATGTGAATCTATATCAAAGTTGTAGGGCGGATTAAGCGACAGCGTATCCGCCCCAAGATCATTAAATCATCCGCACTTTCAACACGCCTTGAATAGCGCAAATATCATCAATCACCGATTGCGGCACTGCTTGTTCCACATCCACTAAAGTGTATGCCAGGTTACCGCGTGATTTATTCAACATATCAATAATATTAATATTCGCTTTTGCTATCGCAGTGCTGATTTGTCCCACCATGTTCGGCACATTAGAATTAGCTATCGCCAAACGTGAGGTGCCATCATCGCGTGACATAAAGGCTTCAGGAAAATTGACTGAATTGCTGATATTGCCGTTTTCCAAATAATCTTTAATCTGCTCCGCCACCATCACCGCACAATTATCCTCAGCTTCTTGAGTTGATGCCCCCAGATGCGGCAAAGCGATCACGCGGGGATGTTGCTTAATCTGATTAGTCGGAAAATCGCACACATAAGCATTCACCTTGCCCGCCTCAATAGCTGCCAACACAGCAGCGTCATCCACAATACCGGCACGCGCAAAATTCAAAATCGTTGTGCCATCGGGCATATTTTTTAAGCGTTCTGCGTTGATCATATTGCGTGTAGCATCGATCAGCGGCACATGAAAACTAATAAAATCGGCTTGACTGGTCAGCGCGTCAACGCTGCTTGCCTGCTCGACTTTAGCATCCAATTTCCAAGCACTTTTCACGGTAATTTGCGGATCATAGCCGATCACGCGCATACCCAAATCAACCGCCGCATTTGCCACTTTCACGCCGATGGCACCCAAGCCCACCACGCCCAGCGTGCGATTAGGCAACTCAAAACCGCCGTAATTTTTCTTACCCGCCTCTACTTGCTTGCTGATGTCCTCATCCGTGCCGTCTAAATGACGCGCATAATCCCAAGCCTGACAAATATTCCGCGCTGCCAGCAACATACCGGCTAAGACCAATTCCTTCACCGCATTGGCATTCGCCCCCGGTGCATTAAATACAGGAATGCCGCGTTCACTCATTTTTTCCACAGGGATGTTATTCACCCCCGCGCCTGCACGTCCAACCGCTTGTAAAGATTCAGGAATTTCCCAATCGTGTAACTTAAAAGAGCGCAGCAGCAGCGCGTCGGGATGTTGGATTTCGGAAGCGATTTCATAAGCGTTACGCGGTAAGCGTTCTAAACCGGCAAGCGAGATATTATTCAAAGTAAGGATTTTGTACATGGGATAGTCCTATGGAGTTCTGGAAATTCGTGGCTATTATAACTTGAGTTGCACTGCAAGCCTATCTTTGCATCTCTTCGTCGCCGAGCATTCGCGTTTGCGTTTGCGTCGCGCACGCGGAATGATAGCCCACGCTGGACGAATTAAGCGACAACGTATCTGCCAAAAATCTATGACAAATTTTCCCGAAAGCTTCGCCCGCACGCAAATTTTGCTCGGCGATGAGGCATTAGAACAGTTAATCGATCAGCATGTGCTGATCGCCGGTCTCGGCGGGGTTGGCAGCTTTGTTGCCGAAAGTCTAGGGCGCGTCGGCATTCGCCGCCTCACTTTACTCGATCATGATCGGGTATCCGCCTCCAACCTCAACCGCCAATTAGTCGCCCTGCATTCGACCTTGGGCGCGTACAAAACTGAAGTCATGGCAGCGCGTTTGCGCGACATCAATCCCAACATCGAACTGCATAGTCGCACTGAGTTTTTGCTCAAAGACGCAGCAGAAAAATTGGTCTTATCTGCTGATTTTGACTTTGTGGTTGACTGCATTGACTCGATAGTCTGCAAAGCCGCGCTGGTCGCCGCCTGCCTAAAACACGAGATTCCGGTCGCTTCCAGCATGGGCGCGGGCAACCGCTTAGATGTCACGCAAGTCAAAGTTGCCAAACTCAACCAAACCCATTCCTGCGCCCTGGCGCGAGAAATGCGCTCGATGCTCAAACGCTTGGGCGCACGCACCAATTATCCGGTTGTCTATTCCACCGAACAAGCCCGTCAGCCTCTGCCACATCAGCCTGTTGACACGCATCTCGCCGCTCATCCGCGTGCCGTCAACGGCACTATTGCTTACATGCCCGCCTTGTTTGGCATGATGCTATCGGGACTGGTGGTGCAGCATTTGTTACTCGCGGAACGCGAAAGTTAAAGTGCTAACGCTAAAATCAGCGCGTCTTCGCGTCCTTTTTCGCCCGGATAATATTTGCGCCGCAAGCCCACTTCGTTGAAGCCTAAGTGTTCATACAGGCTGCAAGCGGCAACATTGGATGGGCGCACCTCTAAAAACATAGTCTCGGTATGATGACGACGGGCTAAATGAAGCAAATATTCCATCAACTCGCGCCCTAAACCACGTCCTTGATACTTGGGATGCACGCAGAGATTCAAAATATGCGCTTCGCCCACTGCCATGCTCATTACCCCGTAGCCGACAATTTTATGGTGTTGCTCCAATAGCCAGCAAGCGTAACCCGCTTTTAAGCAATCGCGGAAAATACCATAAGTCCAAGGGTGAGGATAAGCGGCTTTTTCTATGCACATAACGGTTTCCAAATCCTTTTCGCGCATAGGAAGAAAACGACAAAGGGGGCTTTTTAGAATGGCACTCATAGATTGATACTCATACCTGCCAGAAACTGCATTATCCCTGAGAGCAGTTGCAGGCGTAAGCGTTCAGACGCGGCAGCATAGGTTAAAACATCAATGCTGCGCTACTTGCGTGCTAGGTGCCGGGTAGTGCTTTACATAGTTTTTGATGCCTTGAAAAATCGCCTTGGCAATATTGCGTTGATATTGCTTGCTGTTGAGTTTGCGCTCTTCGGTGGGGTTAGAGATAAACGCGGTTTCTATTAAAATAGAAGGAATATCCGGCGAGCGCAGCACCATGAAAGCCGCTTGTTGGACTTTTTTATGATGCACCGGACCTATGTCGCTTAAACCGCTTAACACATGTTGAGCTAAACGCCCACTGGCTTCAAGTGTGCCGGTTTGAGATAAATCCAGCAAAATCGAGGCAAGAGTATCGTTTTTATCGTTCAAACTCACGCCACCTAACAAATCTGCGGCGTTTTCTTTTTCTGCCAACCAGCGCGCAGCCTCGCTACTCGCGCCACGTTGCGAGAGAATATACACAGAAGAGCCGTGTATTTGCGGCGCGTCTTTTTCATAAGCATCGGCATGAATAGAAATAAACAAGTCAGCCTGATATTGGCGCGCCCGTTCAATGCGTTCACGCAATTTTAAGTAACTGTCATCATTACGAATCATCGCCGCACCCATGTCCGGGTCCTGGCGCACGAGATAGGCGAGTTCACGCGCAATGGCTAATACAACATTTTTCTCATAAGAACCCCGCTGTCCTATCGCGCCGGGATCAATGCCGCCATGTCCGGCATCAATGGCAACAATCATTTGGCGTTTATGGCTGCGGCTGCGCGGCAGCGGAATGGGCGTCAGCGGCGTACTATAGATGGGAGTCAATGACGGAGACGGAGACTGAATCTGAGCCGGCAACTCGTTGACTTGCGCAATCTGCGCACTGGGCAACAAATCATGGCGCGGCTTGGCAATGGTAACAATTAAGCGGTGTCCGTTGCGCCCCGAAGGTTTCAGCAAAAAGCTGCGCGTATGTACTGGATGCGCAACATCTAGCACCACCCGTAAATCTTTACCCTGATTGCGTTTACCGCTGCGCAGATTTTTCAGCATAGGGATACTGCTTGGCACATCAATCAAGTCGCTGACCTGCTCAGTATCGCTAAAATCAATCACCACGCGGTGCGGTTTTTCGCCCTCAGCGCGCAGGGTGAAGAGCTTGTATTGCGCCGGCTGGCTAAGATCAAACACCAGTTGTTGTTTGTCCTGACTGGTTTCTAGCCAACGCATGTTAAGTATTTTGACCTCTGCCCAAGTTGCGCTCGGCAGAATCAAAAAGAAAAAAAACAGCCCAAACAGCTTGGTTTTTGTGCGCGGTATGGTAAATAGAGACATAGCAATGACACCCTAAAACTTGATAATCAAAATTAAGATGCAAGAATAACTCTTTGTTTTTTAGATAACAAGCATAAAAACCCTGTCGGCACACTGGCAGCCCCAATTGGCGGATACGGCGCAAACAGACGCGCCTTAATCCGCCCTAGTGTGTCCTGAAGGAAAGCGAGAGCTTTCCATGCTGTATTAA
>CAZOSP010000164.1:0-6136 GCA_964582525.1 uncultured Thiomargarita sp.
GTTAAGATACAAGGGTGTGCGCCATCTTTTCGGCGCACACGCGGGCAATGCCGACCTGTCTAGCAAGGGACAATGCGCCTGCTCAATGGTGAAATGCCGCCCGAGGTTGAGCAAAGTCGTCTGCTTGACCTTGCCGCCAATGCGCTGTGATTTGACCAGGCGATGCGTGCAGTAGCGCTCGCCGGTCATGGTGTTGCGAGTTGGCGTTTTGCGAATATACATGCCGCCAGAGTAATGCCAAAAGCAGGTAGACGCAATATGCCCGCCCAAATGTTATGGCACTACAATCGGGTTTTCGGCGATTTTACACGAAAGAATGCGGGGTTTGGAGGGGTTTTTGGGGGGGGGGTGTTAAAGATGGGCTAGGTTTTGAAAGCCTAGAGAATTTACGTCCGCGTACTTTCGGGCATTGTTTTGTGGTCATTCCTTGAGGAATGATTGTAGGATAAGCCCGCACCTGTAAAAAACCGCACTTGCCGGAAATGTTTGCGCAATACAAATTTAATTGGTAATAATTCTCATTCAGTGTATTATTCGTAGCTAACATATAACTCACGTTACGCGGTGGGTACTTTTTACTGTAAAACATCGCTTGACGCGGAACACATGTGTACTGCCCGCCTGAAACCTGCGCTCAGGGATTTTGATGAAGTGCTTAAAACCAAGCATTTACAGCAAACTTGATACAGCAAAAAAGGCAGTTTCTGGCAGGTATGAGTATAAATTCAGCGTGCAACAATGGCGATTTTTGCGTCTGTCAGTCTGTTTTGGCAGACGCAAAGACGTTCTTGCGTAACGTTCGTGTGTAACAAAAGGTAGTTGCCCAATGCCCTTTCCATTTTCAGGAGTATCAGCGATGAATAAACTGCAAAACCCTTATCATATTGTGGAAACATCCATTACCGCTACCTTGTTCAGACGCTTTAGCTTGTGGTTGGGGCTGCTGGTCATTGTGATGACGGTATTGGCGTATAACCAGATCGCCGCCACCGTGCAGAACCGCGCTATCACCTTTGTTGAGCAATATGCGCAACAACGTGGTCAGCAAGAAGCAGCGCGACTTGCGCAGCCGTTGTCACAATTACAATGGCTGGCACGCTACCTAAAAACGCTGCCTAACAGTGCCGCCCCTCTGTCTCTCAAACAAGCTGATTCATGCCGCATGACAGCGCGACTTAGCGCGTCTGAAATGCAGCTCATGCAGCGTCTGTGTGCGCATTTAGAAGCGGCAATCCTGCCCTATCATACTGATATAAATAATTATTTATATGTTTGGCATACGCCCAGCCAAGCGGCTTTACGCTGGTCGCCTAAGCAAGCGGCTTGGATTTTAGTGACAATCCCTGAGACAGTGCGCAGCCGTCAATTATCGGCTGGCAAATGGCATTATCAAGCACAACAGGCTTGGCTTTGGCAAGCCCTAGATTCAAACCTAACCGAGCCGCTTAAGATCGCCGTGCAAGTGCATTTAGATGCCATGCTGGATGATTTGCACACACAGCGTTTGCCAAATACTGACAATTTATTATTTGATGATAATTATCAGTTGATTGCCAGCACTGCTGGAGAATCACAACAACATCTCAGTAGCAAGCGCTCGCATTGGGATAACAGCCAATCCTATCAAACGGTGGTGCATTTACCGCATCTGGACGGCTATTTCGTTATTCGTCTGCCCCAACAAACACTGGCTAAAATGACTTGGGAAACAGCGCAACTTATTCTTTTATTTGGATTTTTTATGGTTTCCTTAGTTTTTATTTTACTCTATTTTTCTATCGAAAACCTCCTCCTCAAGCCCTTACATCAAATATTGTTGGCAACTCAACAATTGAGCGAAAAAAATTTTGATGTGCGCTTAAATTTGCGCCGTCAAGATGAATTAGGCGTATTAGCCCGTACTTTTGACAAAATGGTCAAACGTCTAGGTGAGCATTCCCGGATGATTCGTACTTATACAAAGAATCTTGAACAACGCACGCATGAATTAACGCTTGCCAAAGAACAAGCAGAAGCTGCTAATGTGGCAAAAAATCGTTTTATTGCCAATATGAGTCATGAATTGCGCACACCTTTGAACGCTATTATTGGTTATAGTGAAATTCTACAAGAAGAAGCGACAGATGAAGATTTAACAGAATTTAAGGATGATTTAGAAAAAATCTATCGCTCAGGTAAGCATTTACTAGAACTTATTAATCAAATCCTCGATTTATCCAAAATTGAAGCCGATAAAATGACTATTGATTATAGTCAATTTGCTTTGCGTCCTTTTTTAGAAGAACTGACGCACATGCTACAACCGCAAATGCGTGAACAAAAAAACACTTTTATGATTGATTTACCTGACTATTTAAGCATAATGGAAACAGATCAAAATAAACTGAAGCAGGTGCTATTAAACTTGCTCAGTAATGCTGCAAAATTCACTAAAAATGGGCAAGTCAGTTTAATTGTGCGCAATTTTTCCGATAGACAGGATCATCTAAGCGGGATACATTTCAAAGTGAAAGACACGGGAATTGGTATTGCTTTGCATGATCAAGAAAAGATTTTTGATAGTTTTACCCAAGCCGACACCTCGACTACCCGTGAATACGGTGGTACAGGTTTAGGCTTAAGCATCAGTAAACGCTTTATTGAATTGCTCGGTGGACGTATTGAATTATCCAGTCAGCTAGGGCGGGGTACTTGTTTTGATATTTATCTGCCTGTCAATCAAGGACAAGCTTTTCCTGTTATTGAAGAAACCAGCTATTTAGATAATCTACCTAAAGAAGCGATGAGTTGGATTCAGCCACAGCATCGGATTTTAATTGTAGAAGATGATAAAGATTTGCTGAGTTTGATGTGTAAACTATTAAGCCGCGCCGGTTGTCAGATTTACACCGCACACAATGGCAAAGAAGCCTTGAATATATTAAGCAAAGTGAGCATCGACATCATTTTGTTAGATTTAATGATGCCCGAAATGGACGGCTTTGAATTTTTACATGCCACACAAGATGATCTGGCTTTATATAAAATCCCTATTGTAGTATTAACAGCGAAAGATCTGACAGCACCTGAACAAGAAATTTTGAAAACACATCCAGTTCCTGTCGTATTTCAAAAGAGTGCTTATGAAGTGGGTAAGTTATTGCAAGAAATTGGTTATTTATTGCACTTGCATGATGAAATCAAGATAGGATGAATCTATACTTAGACTCGCCAGAAACTACATTTTTTGCTTTATCCAGTTTTCTGCAAATACTTGGGTTTTAAGCACCAACCCTGTTAAGATGATTCAATTTCATTAAGAAAGTTGCCGTGCTGTAGAAACATGAGGCTGTCCCTTGTATTCAGTTTTTGGAAGAGGTAATTTTTTAGGAACTCTTTTATGTTTCTTAAATTTTTAAGCTGGACATTGCCAGCCAACATGACGATTAAACAACAAAACTCAGGACTGGTAAAAGTTACAAAAGGTTTCTAATCCTCTTCTTCAACTATGATATTCATGCCTATTTCGGGGGTGGGGGTCTAAACGGTTACATTTTTTCAGGGTTTTCAGTTAACATGGTTTTTATGATCAACATCCACAATCCGTTTGGAGGAAACCCATGACTACCGCAACACCCTTAAGTACCGAAGAACTGCGCCTCATGCACGCCTACTGGCGTGCCGCCAATTATCTGTCAGTCGGACAAATTTATTTGTATGCCAATCCTTTATTAAAAGAGCCGCTGGACAAGGCACACATTAAACCGCGTCTGTTAGGACATTGGGGGACTACGCCGGGCTTGAATTTCATTTATGTGCATCTCAATCGCATCATTAAACGCGATGATTTAAATGTAATTTACATCGCAGGACCCGGTCACGGCGGTCCCGGCTTGGTCGCTAATGTGTGGCTGGAAGGCACGTATAGCGAATACTATCCCAACCTTTCACAAGATGGCGAAGGGATGCGCAAGTTGTTCAAACAATTCTCTTTTCCGGGCGGCATTCCAAGTCACGTCGCGCCCGAAACACCCGGTTCGATTCACGAAGGCGGCGAGTTGGGCTACGCAATTTCTCACGCTTACGGTGCCGCCTTTGATAATCCCGATTTGCTGGTGGCGTGCGTGATCGGCGACGGCGAAGCGGAAACCGGTCCCTTAGCAACCTCTTGGCATTCCAACAAATTCTTAAATCCCAAACACGACGGTGCAGTGCTGCCCATTCTGCACCTCAACGGCTACAAAATCGCCAATCCCACGCTGCTGGCGCGGATGCCACACACAGAACTCGAAAGCCTGATGATCGGCTATGGCTACAAACCCTATTTTGTTGAAGGTTCAGAGCCAGCAGACATGCACCAAAAAATGGCGGCGACGGTCGATACCATTGTGGCAGAAATCAAGGAAATTCAACGTCTAGCACGACAAGAAGGCATCACCACGCGCCGACAATGGCCCATGATCGTGCTACGCTCGCCCAAAGGCTGGACTGGTCCCAAATCGGTTGACGGCAAAAAAACCGAAGATTTTTGGCGTTCTCACCAAGTACCGCTGTCAGGAATGCACGACAACCCCGCCCACGTTGCCCTATTACAGGAATGGATGCAGTCCTACAAACCTGAAGAACTCTTCGACGCAAACGGCGCACCCGTCGCCGAACTCCGCGCTTTAGCCCCGCTCGGCGAGCGGCGCATGGGCGCGAATCCGCACACCAACGGCGGCATATTGCTGCGCAATTTGCGAATGCCCGACTTTCACGACTACGCCATTGACGTGCCTAAGCCTGGTCAGCATTTTGCCGAATCCATCCGCATCATGGGGCAGTTCATGCGCGACGTAATGCAACTCAACGCCAACAACTTCCGCGTGTTCGGTCCCGACGAAACCGCCTCCAACCGCCTCGGCGCAATATTTGAAGTCACCGACCGCAGCTGGATGGACTTCACCATCCCCGAAGACGACCACCTCGCCCCCGACGGGCGCGTGATGGAAATTTTGTCTGAACACACCTGCCAAGGCTGGCTCGAAGGCTACCTGCTGACCGGGCGGCACGGGCTGTTCTCCTGTTACGAAGCCTTCATCCACCTCATAGACTCGATGTTCAACCAACACGCCAAATGGCTCAAAACCACCGCCAAAGACATCCCTTGGCGGCGACCGATAGCCTCGCTCAACTACCTACTCACCTCCCACGTCTGGCGGCAAGATCACAACGGCTTCTCCCACCAAGACCCCGGCTTCATTGACCACGTTGTCAACAAAAAAGCCGACATCATCCGCGTTTACCTGCCCCCCGATGCCAACACCCTACTCTCCGTCACCGACCACTGCCTGCGCAGTCGCAACTACGTCAACGTCATCGTCGCTGGCAAACAACCCCAACACCAATGGCTAGACATGGATGCCGCCATCAAACACTGCACCGCCGGCATTGGCATCTGGGAATGGGCAAGCAACGACAAAGGCTTTGAACCCGACGTAGTGATGGCGTGCTGCGGCGACGTACCCACCCTCGAAACCCTCGCCGCCGTTGACATCCTGCGCCAACACGTACCCGATCTGAAAATCCGCGTCATCAACATCGTTGACCTTATGACCCTACAACCCAAAGAAGAGCACCCGCACGGCTTAAGCGACGGCGCCTTTGATGCCCTCTTTACCACCGACAAACCCGTCATCTTCGCCTATCACGGCTACCCCTGGCTGATTCACCGCCTCTGCTACCGCCGCACCAACCACAAAAACCTCCATGTACGCGGCTACAAAGAAGAAGGCACCACCACCACGCCATTTGACATGGTAGTATTAAATGACCTCGACCGCTTCCACTTAGTCGGCGACGTAATAGACCGAGTCCCGCGCTTAGGCTACATGGCGGCTTACACCAAACAGTTCATTCATAACAAATTGATTGAACACAAACAATACATCCGCGAACACGGCGAAGACATGCCGGAGATTAGCGAATGGGTGTGGAACTATTAAACTTTGACTCGCTAGCAGCATTTCCACCGAGACAGCGGGAACGAGGAAGCGGCGCAGAGTGCCTAAGCTGCATTCCCACGCAGAGCGTGGGAACGAGGAATGGTTAAGATACAAGATCGGGTATTGGACATTGTCCGCGTGCGCACCAAAAAGACGGTGCGCACCCTTGTATC
>CAZOSP010000165.1:0-5900 GCA_964582525.1 uncultured Thiomargarita sp.
GCAAGCACAACTGACCGCTATAGAACAGGTAAAGCCCGGCAATTCGGTGAAACAAGTCCATGATGCTGCGGTAAAAGTGATCACCGAAGGCTTGCTAGAATTGGGTTTGCTCAAGGGTAAATTAGACGAGTTGCTGAAAAAAAAGAGCTATCGCAGTTTTTACATGCACGGCACCAGTCACTGGCTTGGCTTGGATGTGCATGATGTTGGCACTTATAAACGCAGCGGGAAACCGCAAATATTGCGCGCTGGTCAGGTACTCACTGTGGAACCCGGTATTTATATCGGCAAGCTGACAAAGCCCGCCGCCGGGCAGCCGGACATTGATCCGCGCTGGCTGAACATCGGTGTCAGAATTGAAGATGATGTGCTGGTGACCGCGAGCGGACATGAAGTATTGAGCGCGGCGGTGGCAAAATCGGTGAGCGCGATGGAGCGCGGAAATTGAAGTACAAGCCCCCTTTTGTTCCCCAGTGTCAAGCCCTATACCGCGCCGAGCGTCACTGCCGTTAAGTGATTACTTTGCGCGGTCAGATTTGCGGATTTTCGATGCAGGACACTTGACCTGCCAACAAGCTACCGCACCTAGCACTGCAACAGATGATTTATTTGCTGATGCGATTGATAACGATGCTTTAGTTATTCTACAATCCCGCACATTACCAACAATCAACTTATTCACTTTATCACTGATGTTACGCAAAAGACCCACTAAGCGCGCAATGTGAGTTATTAAAGAACAAACAAGGATTTAAGAAACCTCATGCTGCAAAAAAAAATCTGCATGATTGGTGATTTTTCGGTAGGTAAAACCAGCACGGTGAGCCGCTTTGTGAGCCAAGCCTTTTCGGAAAAATACCTGACCACCGTAGGTGTCAAAATTGACACTAAACTCATTGAGTTGCCCAGTAAAGTACAGGTCAAATTTATTCTCTGGGACATTGCGGGCAATGATGCACTGACCACTGCCAGCGCGTCTTATTTGCGCGGTGCTGCGGGGTATTTGCTGGTGGTTGATGGTACGCGCCGCCCGACTTGGGAAAGTGCGAAAAAACTTCAAGCAGAGGTGTCCCAACAAATCGGCGACAAGCCTTTTTTGGTGTTATTGAACAAGGCAGACTTGAAAGAACAGTGGGAAATCAAACAAGCCGATGTTGATCTGCAACTCAAACAAGGCTGGAAAATGCTCAAAACTAGCGCGAAAACCGGCGAAAATGTGGAAAAAGCCTTTCAAGTTTTGGGGCGTTTGTTATTGGAAAAATAGCCACTGTATCGTTTTTTCTAAACATACCAATCCATAACATAGACTCATACCCGCCCGAAACTGCATTTTTGCTTTATCCAGTTTGCTGCAACCACTGGGGTTTTAAGCACTTAATCAAAATCCCTGAGAGTAGTTTCAGGCGGCAGCATCTCTTCAGCTTAATTTGACATCTTGATTCGTATGTTTTGCTCTGTTGGCAACACTCACTTCTTTATACTTTTGATTGAATACGCTTATGCAACGCATTCCTCTTAGTCTGGCTAAATATATCCGCTCATTTTGGATATCAGAACTCATTCTGACTTATTTTCATATTGATAAACAGGGCGTTTTAATCGATTGGAGCGGACATCCGCGTCATTATGGTTTGCCACTGCTAGAAAACGGTCAACCCGCCGCTGCGCAAATTAGTTTTTTAGAAGGTGTTTTGCCGATTGAACACACACAGGTTTTAGAATTTGTGGTAGTCGGTTCGGGGCGCGTCGCGCATGTGCATTTAATTCCTTTTGAACAAGGAACTTGGGTGTTGATGTTTGATGCCACAGCAGAACATGATCGCCAGCAACAGATGCAGCAACAATACAATGAATTGAGCATTCAATCGTATCGACAAATGCAGTTGTTAGAAGACTTAGAAATAGCCCGTCAACAATTAGAAGCAGAAAAACAAAATTTGCAACAAGTCGCACAAGAAAAAAGTCGTTTTATTGCCGGCTTGTCGCATGAATTGCGCACCCCTTTAACCTCTATTGTCGGCTATACAGATTTGCTGGAAGAGGCGCAAGCAGTTGAAGAGAAGGAAAATGAATATTTAGGTACGGTAAAAAGAAATGCCAGTTATTTATTAAACTTAATTGATAATGTGTTAGAGCAAGCGCGTTCAGAAACCCAGCAGGTAACGATTAACCCTATTCATTGTTCTATTAAAAAATTGCTGATGGATATAAAAAGGTTGTTTTTACCGATGGCACACGAGCGTAAACTCACTTTTCAATTAGACATGGCAGCGGATTTACCAGAACAACTGTTGTTAGATGAAATTCGTTTTCGTCAGGTGTTGATTAATTTAATAACCAATGCGTTGAAATTCACCAAGCAAGGTTCAGTAAGTTTGTCGCTGCATTGGCAGGCGGATCGTTTGCATTTCAGCGTCACAGATACCGGTGCTGGGATTTCGGAGCCGGGCAAAGTTAAAATTTTTCAAGCGTTTCATCGTGAACAAAGCACTCAGCATATACAGGGCGTGGGTTTGGGCTTGTCTATTAGCCGCGATTTAGTTGAATTGATGGGGGGCAAGCTGCAATTAGAATCGGTGTTAGACAAAGGCAGCCGTTTTTTTGCCGACATTTACGCGCCAGTCCCGCAAAGCGTGCCAGCCTCCATTGCGGTGCCGCTGGAACTGCCGCAAAATTTGAGCAACTACAGTGTGTTGTTGGCAGAAGACAGCGTGGGTATTCGTACCTTGATGGCGTTGTATTTACAAGAAGGCGGCTACCAAACGCTGTTGGCAGAAGACGGCGTGCAGGCGGTCAAAATGGCTTTACAATATCAGCCGAACGCGCTGCTGATGGATTTACAAATGCCGGTTTTAGATGGTTTTGCAGCGACACGAGAATTACGCCAACAGGGTTTTGAAGCACCGATTATCGCTTTATCGGCATCAACACTCGCACAGGATCGCAAAGAGGCGATGCAGGCGGGCTGTAATTTATATTTAATGAAACCCTTAGATGCGGATTATTTATTATTGAATTTACAAAAAATTCTGCACCCCGCTTCTGCTTAAACACAACGAGGAGGCTGTGTGTCTGAGAACTGCCTGCCACTGCTGGATAGCCTGCTGCATGAACACAAACTGGCTTACATTCTGCTGAATGACAAGCAACAACTGCTTGGGCGAGGCGGAGATAGTCGTCTATTTTTTGCCCCGCCGGGGAGTGCCACCGATGTTTATGAGTTAATTCCTGAGCTGATTGGTTGCGAAGATATTTTGCACGACATAATAAGCGGACTTATGCCACGTTTTGCATTGCCTAATATTAATCGTACTTTGCCCGATGGCACCATTCGCTACGTGAGCATTAACATCATGCCGCATCAAACGCGCTGCATGGAAAGACATTCGAGCCTGTTGATCACGCTTTCTGATACAACCGATTGGCTAGAGCAAGCGCAAATATTGACCCAGCAGCGCAATGAAATGACGCTACTCAAGCATAGCCTAGACGACACCAATCAACGCCTAGAGTTCATCATGCAACGCTATGTGCCAAAAGAAGTCAGCAAAGCCTTAATGGAAAATCGTTTACTGCCTAATCTGGGCGGCGAAGTGCGAGAAATCACCGCCTTGTTTGTCGATTTGCGTAATTACACCGGACTTAGTGAGCGTTTAACACCGACAGAAACCATTGAAATGATTAATGATTTTCTCGCTGTCGTGTGTCAAGCCATTGTCGATAGCGGCGGCATGGTGGTGAATTATATGGGCGATGCGGTGATGGCGATTTTTAACGCCCTTGAACAGCAGCCGGATCATGCGCAACGAGCGGTGCAAGCGGGTTTGCAAATGCAATCTAATCCGTTGCAGTTAGAAAATCGACATAGCGGGCAGCAAGAAACGTTGTATTTTGGCGTAGGCATTAACAGCGGTTCTGCGTTAGTCGGTAACATTGGCGCGTTGCAACATTATCAGTACACCGCAATTGGCGATATTATTAATGTCGCCTCGCGTATTTGTGGGCAGGCACGTCCCACCGAAGTGCTGATTGGCGCGAATACTTTTGCGCATATTGATAATAGCGTAGAAGCTGAGGCCCTGCCGCCGATGATGCTTAAAGGCAAAAGCCAGCCGCTGACAGTGTATCGAGTGAAGAGATTGCAGTGATATTGATTTAAGCTCTGTTTCTCAGATTATACTGCGCCCTGCCTGAAACCTGAAGCTCGGGATATTTTTAAGTACTTAAAATCCAAGCATTTAGATGAAAATTGATAAAGAAAAAAATGCAGTTTCTGGCAAGTATTGAGTATAAAATTGTCGGTTTTTAGCGTTTGAGACAGCGGTTTTTCAAGCTCACCACCTCAGCAAATGACAAACACCAACACTCCCCACGACTCCGGTTACAAACACCTATTCTCCCATCCTGAAATGGTCAAAGACCTGCTGCAAGGTTTTGTGCCGCAAGATTGGGTGAAAGAACTGGATTTTTCAACATTGGAAAAAATGCCCGGTCACTACGTCAGCGACGATTTGCGCCACCGCGAAGATGATATTGTGTGGCGAATAAAATGGCAGCGCGAATGGGTTTACATCTATTTGCTGCTAGAATTTCAATCCCGCGAAGACCCCTTCATGGCACTGCGTATCTGGGTTTATGTCGGGTTGCTGTATCAAGATTTGCTTAAACGCAACCAACTTGAACAAGGGTTGCTGCCGCCCGTATTGCCGTTGCTGTTGTATAATGGTGAACCACGTTGGAAAGCGGCAACCGACATCAGTGATTTGATTTATCCCGCGCCACCGGGTTTGCAAGATTATCGTCCACAAATGCGCTATCTTTTGCTGGATGAGCAGGCGTATAAAGACATTGATTTGCAAGCATTAAAAAACCTAGTCGCTGCCCTGTTTCGCTTAGAAAGCAGCCGCACTCCGCAGGATTTGCTGCACATTGTGGGTTACTTGGTCGAATGGCTGAAAACCCCAGAACAAACCAGCTTGCGCCGCGCTTTTACCGTCTGGATCAAGCGTGTATTACTGGAAAAACGCTTTCGCATTGACACGTTATCGAACATTACGGACTTACAGGAGACTCACACTATGTTAGCCGATCGCATTGACGCTTGGATGGCTGAAGCTGAACAAAAAGGCATGGAAAAGGGTATGGAAAAGGGTATGGAAAAGGGTATGGAAAAGGGTATGGAAAAGGGCATGGCGAAGGGCGCGGAAAAAGCCTACATCAACGTGTTGCTTAAACAACTTAAACTGAAGTTTGGCACGCTGCCTAACGATATTGTTGAGCGTATTGAGCAGATGAATCAAGCAGAACTCATGCAGTGTATTGAGCGCGTATTGACGGCACAATCTTTGGCTGAAATCATCCCATCATCGAACCCGTAAGACGGATAAGCGAATAAGATCATCCGTCATATTCGCTATGATGTCGCATGAGGCTAATGCTTATACGACTTACACGGGCTTTACGGGCAGCGTGCATGATTAGCTTCAAGACTGTCAGATTTTTATGTGGGACTGAATACCGGTAGAAAAACTGCATTTGCATAAATACAACGAGTCGCTATAATTCAGAATTTTTTTCTATAGGGGGAGGGAAGGCTTACGCCTCCCCTCCCTCCGAACCGTGCGTGCGGTTCTCCCGCACACGGCTCTCCAGTCAGAAGTTTTCACATCGGGACAGGCTGACGCCATATGCTGATAATAATTGGTGAACAGCATATTTTGCCGATATTTCAGCCTCGTTACCAAGGCCGCCCGCAGATTTTCTTTCATTCATACACTTTCCTCTGGCACTTGTCTTTCCAGATTCTCTCTGCTGTTTAGCATAAAGCATTAGGCTTTGTGTCTTAGTATAGTGGACCCCAAAAACTAGACCAGCACCTAAGGAGAAATTTTGTAAAAATA
>CAZOSP010000166.1:0-5894 GCA_964582525.1 uncultured Thiomargarita sp.
ACGCCGTACTGGGAGTGCTAATCGTAAGACTTAGCACCGCCGCCGCAGGCGGCGCGAAACGGCTACGCCGTTTGAGCTAATCTGGAGATTAGCTCTCCCAGGAGCCGCAGGCGGCGTAAAACGGCTACGCCGTTTGAGCTAATCTGGAGATTTTTCTAGCTCCCAAGCGCCACTTGGGAACGAGGACGAAGAAAAGGAAACTCACATGATTAAAGTCATCCCCTTACATTACGGCACGGTGTTCAAACGCGCTTTTGGTCAGGTCGAGGTGTTTAAGGCTTTTGCCAACGATGTATTAGGCATTGAACTGAACATCACCGAGGTGCATACCGAATACCGATATCCTAAGCCAATTGGCTTTGTCAACAGCACCTATGATTTGTTTGCCGAAGATGTCGAAAATCGCGTTATTGTCGAAATCCAACACGTCAAACAGGAGGATTTTTTTGACCGTTTTTTGTATTACCATCTCATCAGTCTTGCCGAGCAGGTGCGCGGCTATCAAGCCTATGCGTTTGACCGCACGGTCTATACCATTGTGGTATTGACCAGTGTCCCGCGTGATGGTTCGATTAATTTTAGTTGCGCGGTCAGCGATATGAATCCACTGGACGAGCGCGGCAATAAGGTCAATGTGTATCCACATCGGCTGGTGTTTTTATGTCCGCGTTTAATCAATGAACACACACCCGCCAGCGTGAAACAGTGGCTGGCGTTTATTGAGGATTCTTTGGACGGGCAAATGGAAGAGAGAGAAGCAGACAGCGACCCGTTTCAGCGCATACTAACAACGATTCGGGAGTATGATATAGACCCTGATTTGTTATCAGAAATCAAAGATGATGCGGCGTGGGAGCTGGCAAAAGCGCGGTTTAAGCGTGAAGGCAAGCTGGAGGGTAAGCTGGAAGGCAAACTGGAAGGCAAGCTGGAGGGTAAGCTGGAGGGTAAGCTGGAAACAGCGCGTAAGCTGTTGGCTAAAGGCATGTCGCTTGACCATGTGTGTGAGGTAACGGATTTAACACTTGAAAAAGTTAAGCAATTATTAGGAGAAGATAATGACCAATCGCCGTTGTGAAAAATGTTCACATTTTTATGATGACGTAGTCAATGCGCATTGCCCGCAGTGTTTTCCCAAAGGTGGCACGGAAAAAGTAGAGTCGCCGCAAAGCGGTACGCAAATTATTACCCCTGACGGCTCGCCCGTCCCCGGCGAAAAGCTCACTGTTGGCTGGTTGGTGGTGGTTGACGGCGTGCTGCGTGGACATGATTTTCGTCTGCTCAGCGGACAAAACCGCATCGGGCGCAATCCGAGCATGGACATTGCGCTAATTGGCGATGCCAGCGTCACGGGTGAAGATCACGCCAAGCTGATTTTTGATCCCCTAAGTCAGCATTTTCACTTGTGGCACGACAAGGGGCGCAATTTGACCTATGTCAACGACGAGTTAGTCGATAAGCGTGTGTTGCAAGCCTATGACCGCATTAAAATCGGGCAGACGCAGTTGTTGTTTGTGCCGCTGTGCGGGGAGCGGTTTCAATGGTAGGCTCTGCACTTAAACCTTCTAGGTTTCAAAAACCTAGAAGGTTTTTTTATCTGCTCGCTTTAGCACTCCTGAGCAATGCCCATGCGCTGGACTGGGAAACTTGGGACGACAGCGTGATTCGCCTGCAAGCCAGCCAAGGTGAAAAAATCAGCACGGGGACGGCGTTTGCCATCAATGACCAAGGTCATTATGTGACCAATCATCATGTGATTGAGGAGGCGCTGAATGGCTGGCAGCTAGAAGCCATCGAATCGGTCAATCCGCCGCGCAGCCATGCCGCCGAAGTGATTTGGCACGATGCCAAGCGTGATTTGGCGGTGGTGCGCGTGGCAAGTTGGCAGCAGCCGCCGTTGACGCTGGCGGCGGGGGATGGGTTGCGGAAGGATACGCGGGTGGTGACGCTGGGTTTTCCGGGTGGTTCGGACGTGGTGCCGGGGGCTGGTTTCACCGAACCCAAACTGAAGCGCGGGGTTATTTCCTTAGTACAAGCCATGCCGCTGTATGAAGCCAATACCTCGCTGGTGATGCTAGAACATGATGCAGTGGTCAATTCAGGCAACAGTGGCGGACCATTAGCCGATGATTGTGGGCGCGTGGTCGGGATTAATTCCGCCAAAGCCACCACGCGGGTCAGTTTGCCCGAACTGGCGCAAGGGCGCATCAATATCACCGAAGGCACCTTTTTTTCTATCAGCAGCAATGAATTACTTGCCGCCCTGCAAGCACAAAATATCCCTTTCAACCTAGATAAAACCGCCTGCCAACCGCCCACCGCTGCCGCATCAGTCTGGTTGTACAGCCTCGCAGCCGTCTCGCTGTTACTATTTTTTGCCGTATTTTATGTGTATTGGCAACTCAAACAGCTATTACCCGCCGGCGCGGGGGTGAAACACGTCAGCCGCTTACTGGTCTCGCGTCTGCAAGGCAAGCCCTTCGTGCCGCCGCCGCACCGCCCGATACGCGATCCTGAAACCGGCAAAGTGCTAGACCCCGATCAGCCAACAGCAGCGCGATTAGTGCCGCTAGACAAACACTTGCCAACCCTAAACTTACGCTTAGGTGCGCAAATTATCGGTCGCGCAGAGGCGGGGCAAGCCGAGGTCTTGATTCCAGATTCGCACGTTTCCGCCCGTCATGCGCGGCTGATGCTCAACCCTGACGGCACGGCAAGCGTGGAAGATTTACACGCCACCAACGGCACGTTTATCGAACAGCAACGCTTATCGACCGGGCAGCTTTATCCGCTAGGTGTGGGACAAAAAATCACCTTTGGCAGCGTGGTTTATCAACTGAGTAGGTCACATTGAAAAGATGCCATCTCTGCAAGAGATGGCATCTTTAATAAAAAAAGCGAGGAACACCATCATGCACATTGAAGCCATACGCTTAAAAAACTTCAAAGCCTTTCGTAACATTGAAATTCGCAATATTCCGCGCTTCTGTGTGGTGGTGGGGGCAAACGGGTCGGGCAAAACCACTTTGTTTGAGGTCTTCGGTTTTCTTCATGACTGCCTACAAGGCAACGTGCGTCAAGCACTGGACGCACGCGGACGCTTCAAGGAAGTGCTGAGCCGCGACAGCGAAGATGACAGTCTTTTGATTGAAATCAAATATCGGATGCCGATTTTGAACAAAGACCGCCTAGTGACCTATTCCCTGGAAATTGCCGAGCGCGCGGGCGTGCCGTATGTGCGGCGGGAGATTCTGCGCTACAAACGCGGTGCGCACGGCAGTCCCTATCATTTCCTGGATTTTGCTGAGGGCGAGGGCTACGCCATCACCAACGAAGAAGATTTCAATAAACCCAATGAGGCACTTAACCGTGAGCAGCAAACGCTGGATTCGCCGGATATTCTCGCCCTCAAAGGCTTGGGGCAGTTTGAGCGTTTCAAAGCCGCCAATGCGTTTCGGCGTTTACTAGAATCTTGGCATGTATCGGATTTTCACATCAACGCGGCACGCGGGCGTAAAGAAGCGGCAGGGGATTGTGAGCATTTATCCGCAACCGGTGATAACTTGCCCAGGGTCGCGCAGTATTTGTTTGAGCAGCATCGCCCGCTATTCGATAAGATTTTGGAAAACATGGCGCGGCGCGTACCGGGGGTGAGTCACATTGAGCCGAGGTTGATGGACGACGGTTATCTGACCCTGCGTTTTCAGGATGGCTTGTTCAAAACCCCGTTTCTCGACCGTTATGTGTCAGACGGCACCCTTAAAATGTTTGCCTACCTGACTTTGCTCTACGACCCCAAGCCCCATCCTCTGCTGTGCGTGGAAGAACCAGAAAATCAGCTTTACCCGAAATTGATGGCAGAACTGGCAGAGGAATTTCGCTTATACGCCCAGCGCGGCGGGCAAGTATTTGTGTCCACCCATTCGCCGGATTTTCTCAACGCGATAGCACTCGAAGAAGTATTTTGGCTAGTGAAAGTGGACGGTTATGCCCAAATTCGCCGCGCTCAAGACGATGAGCAAATCGCCGCCTACATGGCCGAAGGTGACAAGATGGGCTATTTATGGAAACAAGGTTTTTTCGAAGGGGCTGATCCGCTATGAACGAGTGGGTATTTTTGCTCGAAGAAGAATCCGCCCGCGCCATGTTGGAAGGCTTGTTACCGCGTGTTTTGCCAGCCGACGCGCAAGTGCGTTATCTGGTATTTGAAGGCAAGCAGGATTTGGAAAAACAACTGCCACGCAAAATTCGCGCTTATCGTAATCCACAAGCCCGTTTTGTCGTCTTGCGTGACCAGGATTCTCATCCCGATTGTATCGCGGTCAAAGCCAAACTCGCCGCGCTGTGTGCCAAAGCCGGGCGGGCGGATGCCTTAATTCGCATCGCCTGCCGCGAACTGGAAAGTTTTTATCTGGCGGATTTAGCGGCAGTGGAACAAGGTTTGAAATTACCTGGTTTGGCCAAGCAACAGGACAACAAAAAATTCCGCGCCCCGGATTATTTGGGTTCGCCATCGCAAGAATTACGCAAGCTGACTAAAGGTCATTATCAAAAAATCAGCGGCTCGCGGGCGATTGGTCACAGGCTTTCGCTGGACAACACGCGCTCTGGCAGTTTTCGCCACTTGGTGAGTGGACTTTACAAACTGGCAGGTGATACAAAATGATGCCATCATTTAGTTGAGCAGACGAGAGGGTTCTCAAAGTCAGCCAGCTTTCCCCATCAGCTTTAGCATACTTAAAAAACCACCCAAAAGTGTAGAACACATTAAGGCAGATGTTTGCGCCGTAATCCAACCGATAAGGATTTTTCATGCAACGTAAAAACCGTGAAATCAGTATTTTCAGCATGTCCGTATTAGATTTGTTCGCCTCCGCACTGGGGGCGTTCATTATTTTATTTATGGTATTGCTGCCCTATTACCTCAAAGTCGATCCTGAATTGATTGAACAAAACCGCCAATTGCGCCAAGAAAACCAGCAGTTACACGCGCAAAATCAGGATTTACAACAACAGCTTGCCGAATGTCAGGCAGAAAATCAGCGCTTACAAGGCGAATTGGCACAAATACAAAGCCAAATGCAGGATGTGCAGCAACAGTTGCAAGAATGCCGTGCGCAAAATCAGCAATTACAGCAGCAAGTGGCTGAATTAGAACAGCAAAACCAAAACCTGCAAGCCGAGAATCAACGCTTGCAAGAACAAGCCACGCAACATCAACGCTTGCAGCAGCAATTACAAGCCTGCGAAGAAGCGCGGCGGCGGGCGGAAGGGCGTGCTGAATCCTGTGAAGAAAAGCTAAAATATACCTTCTTGGCAGTGGCGATTGAATGGGCGACCGAGTTGCAAGATGTGGATATGCACTTGGTTGATCCTGCCGGCAATGAATTTTCCTACCAAAAAGATAATCGGGATCGCAGCGATTTCCCCGGCGTGGATGCGGAATTGAGCAAAGATTCCAAAGTCGGGCCAGGGGTGGAGTTGTGGCAAACGCCGAATGCAAAACACGGCATTTATAAGGTCTATGCGACTTTGTATAACCGGCGCGGCAATAGCAACAATCCCACCATCCGCAGTGCGGTGTATTTCCGTGATGGCAGTAAAAAACTGCCCAACGTGGTGCTGACCCGCGAAATGGGCGATGCCAAAGATAAGTTAATTGCCACCATTGAAGTCAAAGACGACGGCAGCGTGGTGGTGCGTTAATATTGCCTAAAAACCTGACAAGTCCTAAAGACCGGTCAGCATTTTAACCAAAAGGAGTAACAAGATGAATCCACGTTTACGGTTGTTAGCACTTGCCTTTGGCATTGGCATTAGCTGGATTATAGCGGCAAGCCTATTGCCGCTGCCCGACAGTTGGGCGGTGATGGCGTTTGACCGCCACGCCGACAGCT
>CAZOSP010000167.1:0-5808 GCA_964582525.1 uncultured Thiomargarita sp.
CCGCCATGCCTTAATATATGGCGGATACGGCGCAAAAAGACGCGCCTTAATCCGCACTACATCTTTAGGATTACGCAATGAAAAAATGTTACTTTTTACCTATTTTGCTGATTTTTACGCTGCATGGCTGCGGCGGCGGCGACAATGAGGACAGTAATAACGCCGTGCCGCCGCCAACAGGCGCGACCTTTAACCTCAGTGGCACTTTGCAGGTCTCCAGCAATACCGCGATAGATAGCGATGTGAACGATGTCAATGCGCCTTACCGCAGTAATGACGACCTGTTTAACCCGCAAACCTTGCCTAATCCAGTGATTCTGGGCGGGTACGTTAACGAAGTACGCGAGGGAGCGAGCGGCACGTCCTTTAGCGCGGGCGATATTGATGATTTCTACCTCATTGATTTATTCGCCGGACAGCAGATTACTTTACTCATCGGCAGCGACGATTTAAGCCGCAACGATGTGGATTTGGGCTTGCTGGATGCCCGTAGCGGCGTGTTGATTGATGCCTCCGTCAGCGAAGGCAATACGGAAAATCTTACCGTGCGCACAACTGGACGCTATCTAATACAGGTGCAGGCGTTCATCGGTGCGTCCAATTATGTGCTGCTGGTTGGGCAAACCTCCGACATGCGTTCACAGTCTGACATTTTGCGTCTTAGCGATGATTTTAAGATCGGCGAAGTGACTGCGCAATTTAAGCCCAAACAAGGGTTAAGCATTCAATCCTTGTCGCCGATGCTGCACAACTTGGGAATGCAGCAAGTCGCGGGTGCGGTGGATCGCCGACTGTTGCTACGTCTGAGTCATCCCGCGTCTCTCCATCAATACTATCAGCAACACAGTGCTGCCGTACCAACCCGCACCTCGCCGCGTTTTCAAAGCCTCAAGCAACAACAAAAATATGAGACTCTGTTAGCCGTTAAAGCACTGCGGCGCAATGGGCAAGTCCTCAATGCCGCGCCCAACTATCACCTAAAAGCCCTGCGCGTGCCCAATGACCGTCTGTATCCGCGTCAATGGCATTATCCGCTGATTAATTTACCCGAAGCTTGGGATGTCACCACGGGTAGCCGCAATGTCATTGTCGCTGTGATTGACACGGGCATTATTAGCCAGCATCCCGATCTATCTGGAAAATTGGCACCAGGATTTGATTTTATTAGTGATACAGATACGTCTCTGGACGGTGACGGGATTGATAGCAATCCCGAAGACCCCGGCGATCAATCGCCCGGCGGCAGTAGTTTTCACGGCACGCATGTGGCTGGCACCATTGGCGCAAACAGCAATAACAGCATCGGCATAGCCGGGGTGGCTTGGGAAACGCGCATTATGCCCTTGCGGGTGCTAGGACATGTGGGTGCTGGCACAGATTACGACATTGCGCAAGCGATGCTTTATGCGGCGGGCTTGCCCAACGACAGCGGCAGCATCCCCAGCGAAAAAGCCGATATTATTAATTTAAGTCTAGGCGGACCTACCATAGCATCGGGATTTCGAGCTGTCGTGCAGCAAGTACGCGAAGCGGGTGTGATTATAGTCGCAGCCGCCGGTAATGATGGCGACAGCACGATTAACTACCCTGGCGCATTAGACGGCGTGTTATCCGTGGCAGCGGTAGATTTGAATAAGCAACGTGCTGCTTATTCTAATTTTAACGCCACCGTGAGCCTTGCCGCCCCCGGCGGTTCAGAGCGCGACGCGGACGGTGATGGCGCACCGGACACTGTCCTTAGCACCAGCGGCGAGGAAGGCTTTTTCAGCGGTATTCAAGCCGCTTACGAGGGTGCTATCGGTACTTCAATGGCAACCCCGCATGTCGCCGGCGTGTTAGCTTTAATGAAAGCCGTTAATCCCAATTTAACCCCGGACAATATTGACAGCCTGCTGACTAGTGGACAAATCACCCAAGACATAGGCGCGCCCGGCAAAGATAACAGCTTTGGTTATGGCTTGCTTGACGCACAAAAAGCCGTGCAAGCCTCATTAACTGCTTTAGGTCGTCCGCTGCCTCCCGCGCCCGCTAATCTCAGCAGTAGCCCGACCGCGCTGAATTTTGGCACCAGTTTGAGCAGTACCAGCCTTGAATTGCGCAACAGCGGCAGCGGCACTTTGCAGGTGACGCAGATCGACAGCGAGCGCGACGAAGTGCTAAACCTAGAGGCGATCAACACTGACGGCAACGGTCTAGGCACCTATCGCCTGAACCTGCAACGCAGCGGGCAAAGCAATGGCGCCTATCAAGCCCGACTGCGCTTTGTCAGCAATGCCAACACAGTGGAAATTCCAGTGCTGTGGCAAATTGGTTCAGCCATGAGTGGTGACGCAGGTACTCAGTATGTGTTACTCGCCAATGAGCGCGGCGATCCAGTCGCACAGCAACAAGTGCAGGTCAGCAATGGGGCATATACTTATCATTTCAGCAATATACCCGGCGGCACTTACAGCCTATTCAGCGGCGCGGATAATAATAATAATAATTTAATTTGCGAAGCGGGCGAGTCTTGCGGTGCTTATTTGACCTTAAGTCGCCCCCGCGAAATTGTCTTAGACCGTGATTTAAGCGGCATTGATTTTAATGTAGGTTTTGACACGGAGTTTTTGTCATTAGGGCTGATGCGCGCTCCTTTGGTGATAGGCACTGACAAGAATTAAGTTTGCTTGTAGCCCTATGGGTAAGCGTTCACATCTCTCAAGCCAAAAAAAACCTGACAGGTCTTCGAGACCTGTCAGGTTTTTACTGAGAGGGGTGAATGCTTACCTTTGAAGCGTGTTTTTTGCACCTTATTCTAATAAACAAACGGCACAAAACGCTGGGTTCTGGCTTGGTAATCCGCATAATCTGGAAATTTCTCAACCAGTAGTTGTTCTTCATAACGCGCTTTAATAACCATTACAATGAACAAAGCGAATACTAGAATCAATTTCAAGCCGCTGAAAGGCGCGAACAAAAAGCCTAGACTGAATAAAAATACACTGCTGTACATGGGATGGCGGATGCGTGCATAAGGCAAACGTGCGTGAATTAATCGAGCATTTTGTTTAACATCAGGGCGGATGTTAAAATTATCGTACCCCATCACGGCAATCGCCCACAGCCCCAAGGCAGCACTAGCGATAATCAAGCCCCAACATGGCAGACAGCCGCTACGCAAATCAGATAATAATACCAACGCACCCAGCAAGATGAATTGCAACATCACTAAAGCCCAAGATTTTATCGGCTTACTAACGGTCTGTTCTGACATGACAAAATTCCTTGCATCGGTTAGAAAAATCAGCATCATATTGGTTTTACCCCTGCCTGCCTACAGCTTATGCCCATCACTTGCCAGAAAACTGCATTTTTTGTTTTATCCAGTTTCATCTAACTGCTTGGATTTTTAGGTACTTAAAATATCCCAAGCTTCAGGTTTCAGGCAGGGCGCAGTGTACAATGCGGTTGACTCAAGCTAAGGTAACGCGCAAAAAGTTTTTTTACCCCTCATCCTAACACCCCAAAACCTTCCCATCACACATTAGGAGTTACTATGATCCCAGAACTCGGACACTTCGCGCTGATTTTGGCACTCTGTTTAGCCGTTGTACAAACTATTTTCCCCATTCTTGGCGCGCATCAGGGTATGAGCAACTGGATGGCGGTCGCCCGCCCGGCAGCGGCGGGACAATGGGTGTTTATGCTGCTGGCATTTGCTTGTCTGACTTACGCCTTCATTGCCAACGATTTTTCCGTTATCTATGTCGCCAGTAACTCCAACAGTGCCTTGCCGATTGAATACCGTATCTCCGCCGTATGGGGCGGACACGAGGGTTCATTATTGCTGTGGGCATTCATTCTCAGCTCTTGGACGCTGGCAGTGGCGATGTTTAGCCGCACCCTGCCGCAAGAAATGTCCGCCCGCGTGATCGGTGTCATGGGCTTTGTTAGCATCGGCTTTTTACTCTTTATGATTCTCACCTCCAACCCCTTTGATCGCATTTTCCCCGCCCCGCTAGACGGACGCGATCTCAACCCACTACTACAAGACCCTGGCTTAATTTTTCATCCACCCCTGCTCTACATGGGCTACGTTGGCTTATCAGTCGCCTTTGGCTTTGCTATCGCCGCGCTGCTTGGCGGCAATCTCGACAGCGCGTGGGCGCGTTGGTCGCGCCCTTGGACCTCAGTGGCGTGGATTTTCCTCACGCTCGGCATCGCACTGGGAAGCTGGTGGGCATATTATGAACTCGGCTGGGGCGGCTGGTGGTTCTGGGATCCGGTCGAAAACGCCTCCTTCATGCCCTGGCTGGTCGCCACCGCGCTCATGCACTCGCTGGCAGTTACCGAAAAACGCGGCACCTTCAAAACTTGGACGGTGCTGCTTGCCATTACCGCCTTCTCGCTCAGTTTACTCGGCACGTTTTTAGTGCGCTCTGGGGTATTGACCTCAGTTCATGCCTTCGCCACTGACCCAGAGCGCGGCGTGTTCATTCTCGCCTTTTTAGTCCTGACCATCGGCATTTCCTTAATCTTATACGCCTGGCGCGCCCCCGCCGTTGGACGTGGCGGCAGCTTTGCCATGACCTCTAAAGAAAGCTTCCTGCTGGCTAACAACATCATTCTAGTCGTCGTCACCGCTAGCGTCCTGCTCGGCACACTGTACCCGCTATTTCTCGATGCCCTCAACATGGGCAAAATCTCCGTCGGACCGCCTTATTTTGGCACGGTATTCTTCTACTTAATGATCCCGTTATTATTCGTACTCGGTCTCGGACCCTTAGCACGTTGGAAGCAAGACGACCTCAAACAACTCACGCGCCGCCTCGTTCCCGCCTTCATTCTCAGCATTCTCGGTGGACTTAGCCTGTTACTTTTTTACGGCAGCGACGGCTGGCAAGCCATCCCCGGCATGACGGCAGCGTTTTGGATCACCTTCAGCAGCCTGCAAGTCATCTACGAAAAAACCCTGCATAAAGCCAGCATTTGGCAAGGCTTACGCGATCTGCCGCGTAGCTTTTACGGCATGATAATCGCCCATTTTGGCGTGGCTATGTTCATTGCCGGCGTCACCCTCACCACCGCCTACAGCACTGAAAAAGACATCAGCATGTCGCCCGCGCAACCCGTCGATGTCGGTGGCTATGAATTTATGCTAGAAAGCATTGAACAACTGCGCGGACCTAACTACACCGCCACCCGCGGACACATACGCATCAGTCAAGACGGCGAACACGTAGTCACCCTGCACCCGGAAAAACGCACCTACCTAGTGCAAACCATGCCTATGACCGAAGCCGGCATTGACGCAGGCTTCACCCGCGATCTGTATGTCGCGCTCGGCGAACCGCTTGGCGCAGGCGCGTGGAGTATGCGCGTCTATCACAAACCCTTCGTGCGCTGGATTTGGCTTGGCGCGATTCTGATGTCGCTCGGCGGTTTACTGGGCGCACTGGATCAACGCTACCGCCGCCAAGCCAAACGCGAAGCGACTAAGCCTATGGCAGTGAAAGTGACAGAGGCGAAGGCTTAACAACAGCGAGCGCAAGCCATTCTGCGGGTCGAGACTGCCCGTCTTTTAAGGACTATGGGAGAGCTAATCGTAAGACTTAGCTCAAACGGCGTAGCCGTTTCGCGCCGCCTACGGCGGCGGTGCTAAGTCTTACGATTAGCACTCCCAGTCAAACGGCGTAGCCGTTTCGCGCCGCCTACGGCGGCACTGCTAACTCTTACGATTAGCACTCCCAGCGAACGCGAATGCTCGGCAGCGTGCCATCATCCCGCGTGCTTCGACGAAAAGATGTCGCGCACCCTTGTATCTTAACC
>CAZOSP010000168.1:0-4636 GCA_964582525.1 uncultured Thiomargarita sp.
ACAGTTTTTCACTACCTTTTCCCACGTCGCTCACGACCATCGCTCTTGACGATAGACCGCACGGGGTGGTTTGATTCCAGCATCGGGTTGCCGAAATCGAGAGAGCTTCTCTCATCCTTAATACAGCATGGAAAGCTCTCGCTTTCCTTCAGGACACACTAGGCGGATAAGGCGCGTTTTTTGCGCCATCATCCGCCATTCCGAGAGTTTGCGGCGTGCGGCGAGAATATACTTCTCGCGGTCAACTTTTCGGATTACTGAACTTTAGTGGGCTTGAAAGACCGTTAAAACTCAAACTCTAAAAACCGAAAATTTTAACGTCAGAAGTATAAGTATAAAGGGGACGCTACCCTTTTTTGAGGAATAAAGGGGAATAAGAGGAATAAAGGGGAATAAAAAAATAAAGGGAATAAAGGGGACGCTACCCTTTTTTGAGGAATAAGGATAAAGAGGATAAAGGAATAAAGGGGACGCTACCCTTTTTTGAGGAATAAGGATAAAGAGGATAAAGGGGACGCTACCCTTTTTTTAGAAAGAGGATAAAGGGGACGCTACCCTTTTTTTAGATATTTTTCTCAATTATTCAATCATACGCCTTTCCATTACTTCAGATTATTTATTGAGATAGCAAATGCAGATACTGTCTATCTCCATTGGGATACACCACTTCATAACGAGTCGCATCCACAGGATTAAACTCCACACTACCACTCTCAGGTGATGCACCTTGACGCACCGTATAATCAAACACAGCAAGATATTCCTGAGCATTGACAACAAAGCTCACCGTGCCCGGTATACCGCTTGTCCCGTCAAAATGCAGTAGCACCTTGTCTAGGCTGCTGGCTTCTTCAGTCAATGCCTCTAAAGCCGCACGATCCGCAGGTGTCGGCAAAATCCACTGCCAGCGTTTGCTGCCATCGGTATCAGTAAACACCAGCACCACACCTAGTTCTAATCCAGGATAAACGAGACTTGACGGATGCAGACCATCAGGCACAGTTTGATCAGCTAACACATCGGAGAAGAAATGCGCACGTCCCACTTGATAACCATCTGGCAACGTATTGTAATAAGCGCGCATTTGACCATCATCATCCAACGCCAGACTACTCAAATTACCATCAAAATCTAGGCTATCGAGAAACGCTCCCATATCATGCGTAGCCGCATAAAAACTGACCATTTGCCCTTGCTGCGTGGTCACATGCAACATACCATCCGCATCTATCACAATCCTTGCCGGTGCATCCGTTGCGGCTTGCTGCATCCCTATCGGCGTGAGCTTAATAAGAGCCGCACCTTGCCGCACTTCCACATCCCCTGTTTCAGGATGTTGCGTCACTTGGATACCCGCATCACGGCGCAAGCCCAAACGCCGCGTGGTATTGGCATCTGCCCCCACTAACACCTGAATATCCTCAAGAACAGAGGGTGCGTTATCGACTACAGGCGTAGATAAATCCAACACCTCTATATCATCCATAGGTTGAGAAATGATTTGATTTGAACGCTTTTTCGTTTTCTTACCCTGTTTAAGCTTTTGATGCTTTTTATTTTTCTTCTTCTTATGACAAGTGCCGCGCAAATCTAAACCTTTAGGAATCGAAGCCCGTGATTGAAAACGCACCCCTAAATCCACAACCAAGTTAGCACCAACTTCAATCTCAACCTTAACAATCAACACATTAGCAACCCGCACTGTACCGCGAATTTTTTGACCATTGAGGGTCGGACGCGCTTGTCCTGGTTTTCCTTCCACTGTCACATTTTCCATCACCTCACCAGCGGTAGGAATCACCTCAATATCAGGCAGTTTCACCCCCATGCGCTCGCCATAGCTCAATGCCGTAATCTGGTAACCGTCTTCTGCTCCCGTAAACCAATTCAGCAATTGACCATCACCATCAAACAGCTTGACGCTACGATACCCCGCACGAGACACAATGATGTCATCCTTGCCATCGCCATTCACATCCCCTGAGGCTAACAACAAGCCTTTACCTTTGTAAGATGATTGCTTACATTTAGCGTGTTTGTAACCATCATCATCGTCATCGTCATCGTCATCATCTCGACGATTTGGCTCATCAGCTTTACCTGTAAAGGCATTAAAGCGTTTTTGCAACTCGCCTGTTTCATTGTAAACAGCCACGCCATAACGCGATGCCCGCTCTGCCTCAGCCACCACAATTTCAGCCTTACCATCGCCACTAACATCAGCCACCGTAACGACCAAACCAGAGGTTTTCTTATCATTAGGCTGCGCACTAAAGGTATTCAACAAAGTGCCGTTTTGATCAAAAATCAACACATTATTGTTCTTAGCCTTGTCCGCCAGCACTACCACTAATTCATCAACACCATCGCCATTTACATCACCCGTAGCAATACTCATTCGTTCTTTCTTATTCAACACCGATAAAGCCCGAATCGCCTTACCATTCGATTCATACATATTCACCATATCGTCTTTAGATTGATTGGTGACAAAGATTTCAAAATCACCATTGTCATTCCCATCTAAATCACCAAACGCAATCAACACACCTTTATCATCACCATTAGAAACGATTCTTCCAATCAACTCGCGGTTAGCGTTATAAAGCACTATATCTTTGCCTTTGCCAATACCCCCTACAGCAATATCGGTTAACGCATCGCGGTCAAAATCCACCGCATTCAAATACACGCCTTTAGCATCTAATTTAGGATTGAAACTGTGGAACAAACCGCCGGTATTGTTCAGCATGGAGACAGTGTTCTCTTCGCAAGCATACGAGCCTACAATAACAATGTTCTGCTGCGAGAGTTCGCCGTTGTCATCAAAAACAGAAGGCACTTGAACTGCCAATTCAGGCTGCGTTGCCGTATTCTCATCCACATCAATTGTAGCTGAGAGATAGTTGTATCCATCCTTACTGATTTTGATGATATGACTACCTTCAGGCACTTGGGGAATAGCGTAAAGACCATCATTATCCTCGTCTTTAACAATAACAATTTCCCCTAAAATGATGATTTTCACTTCTGCACCAACAATAAAACCACCGTTTTCGTCTTTAACTGTCACCACAATATCGTGCATAGGTGGCAACATCTGACTTTTCAATAACGGCACAGATAGGCTTGTACCTGTGGCATAACCCTGATTGTCAGCAACACGCAGAATCAAACGCACGGCTTGATCACGCTTAATCTCATCAGGTGCAATATATTTCACCTGACTAAAATCCGCTTGTAGTGCCTCCAAAGTACCGACTGACGAACCATCAGACGTTTTAACACACCAAAAATAAGAAGGTGAGCCGCCATCCGTTGTGGCTTGTGCCTGCAATTCCAAGCTATTACTAGCCTGCAAACCTGTACGAACACTCCCCAAAATACTAGCAGTCGGTGGTGATACGCCGGGGACTTCCATACCTTCTTCATATAAATGCCCGATACAAAACTCATCATTTGCCGCTAAAGCCCAAGGACTTGTCAACGCCAACGAACATGCTTGTGCGAGTAAAGTTTTTTTCCACATGACAAATTCTCCTTAGACCTTATTGCGGATAATGGTTATTAAAATCATCAGCACTGACCCAACCGCGATAGGCTGAACCATAAACAATATTGCGCTGTGTCACACCGTTGCGCAGGCTGGTAGCACCAATTTCAGTACCATCACCTGCTGCAATCGCAACATGACCATAATTACCATTTGAAGCATTGGGTTCATAACATACAGCAGCACCTGCTGGAGGATTTTGTGCGTTTTTCAATACGCCTTGCTTCGCATAAGAATCACACATGGCATCGGCATCTGCCCAAATAGCGGGCTTATCAAACATCATCCGTACAAAACGGGCGCAATAAGTATAGACACCATCTGTGTAAGGATATTTTTCACCCAGATTTTCCTTAGCCTTAGCTACAATATCGCTGCCTAAACCACTTGAAGAGGGTGTTTTAGGCGCAGGTTTGCCCCACAAGCCAAAAGGAATATTTTTATCTTTACCCGTATCTAAAATAGCGCGATACCCAAGCACTGCCATTTCATAGCGAGTCACATTAAAATCTGTATTCTCGCCACTGGTGATACCTTTATTTTTAAGGAAAGTTACATAATCACTGCCAGCATAGTTGTAAAAAATCTTAGCTAACCACTCTAGTGCCTGCGCTCGAATCACATTATCGGTAGGTTGTAAACCGTGCAGGTTCAGCCCCATTGCAGCGGCTTTATCCAAATAGAACTGATACCAAGGATTGCTACCTATACTACCCTCCGCCATATTTGCGTAATCTGCACCTAACAAGAGAACTTTCAACATTTCAACCATAATGGCTTTACCATCAGGTTTATCCTCACCGCGCACAAATACGCGAACATCATCTTCCACATAACCGACTAAAATACCTGCACTACACAAAGCATTGACGGCTTCGGCATACCACTCACCTTGTACAACATCAGTGAAAGTACAAGTCGTCGTCATTTTGCCATCCAAGATAAACAATCGGGTGGCATCACCAGGATTCTCTGCCATACCACCAGGCTCAGTTGGAGTTGTTGGCTCAGTTGGAGTCGTTGGCTCGGTTGGAGTCGTTGGCTCGGTTGGAGTCGTTGGCTCGGTTGGAGTCGTTGGCTCGG
>CAZOSP010000168.1:4736-5618 GCA_964582525.1 uncultured Thiomargarita sp.
TTGGATCAACGGGTGGCTCAGGATCAATTGGTTCAATCGCGCTATCGGCTTGCACATCCAAAGTGAACTCAAATAACACCGTGCCTGTGTCATCCGTGATTTGACCTGCTAAAACCCCTTCGCTGCTGGGTGTACAGGTAAAATCTTGTTTTTCAGGTGTTGCTGTGCCTGTGGGACTTAAATTGTCGCAACCTGCTAACAACATGCTGATGGGCTGGGGTAAATGGAAACCTTCAACGCTTAATGTCACGGCTTTACCTACAGTGGCGATATTTGGAGTCACCGCTAACACCGTAGGTAGGGCTTCATCACCAGAAGCGATACATTCAGAAGTACCGTAAGCGGCGATGCAGATGGCTTTTGCCATAAAAGCGCGTTTCATCCCAAGGCTAGGACGAAAAGAACCATCATAAAAACCACCTGCCGCACGCGCCGCTTTGGCTGCACAAACATAAGGCGCAAACCAAGCATCAGCCTCAACATCATTAAAAGGCGGCGTCGTAGAGGATTCACAAGCGTTTAAGTGGGTATTGACGCGCTCAAATGCCAATGCGAGGATTTTCATAGCTTCGGCATTGCTGATGGGGTCGTGTGGGCAATAGCGTGTTTTTTCAGTATTACAGCCTGAAACCCAGCCTTGATTTTTCGCGTATTCCACTGCGCCAGCGTACCATTCGTCTTGGGCGACATCTTCAAATGGGGCGTTGCTGGCGGTTGGGAGCGTGCCGTTGTTGATGGCGCGGACGACGGCGATGATGAACTCAGCACGGGTGGCGTTGTTGTAAGGTCCAAAAATGCCTGTTGTGCCGTTGTCATAACCAATAACTATATTAGACATTATCGAAAAATATTTTCTTCTAAATGAAATTCAAAATTAAAAGG
>CAZOSP010000169.1:0-5505 GCA_964582525.1 uncultured Thiomargarita sp.
CTCTGATTTCCGCTTCATGGTAGCTAACCATGAATGGGGTTAAGATACAAGGGCGACTGAAGTGGCGGCGCGGAACCTTCACGCACCAGCACAGAGGTACTCGAAAAGCCGGAGCGACGGACGTTCACCGCCGATGACAAACAGCGCATTTTGGCCGAAGCCGATGCTTGTAGCGAACCGGGTTGCATCGGCAAACTGCTACGCCGCGAGGGGCTTTATTCCTCGCACTTGAGCAAATGGCGTGCAGAGCGTGAGAAAGCCATTCACGCTGGGTTAGATAAGCAACGCGGGCGCAAGCGCCAGGACAAAAACCCTCTGCCCGACGAGAACGCCCGTCTACAAGCCGAAGTTCAGCGTTTACAAACGCGCTAATCAGCTTCGTCGTCCCAACTACAGCAAGCCCGAATTGCTTGCCACCGCGCCCAATCAGGTGTGGTCGTGGGATATCACCAAGCTCAAAAGTCCAGCCAAGTGGACGTATTTTTATCTTTACGTCATCATCGACATTTTCAGCCGCTACGTGGTTGGCTGGATGGTGGCGCACCGCGAGTCCACCGAGCTTGCCAAGCGCCTGATTGGCGAAAGTTGCGCCCGGCAAAACATCCGCGAAGGTCAATTGACCATTCACGCCGACCGTGGCAGCAGCATGACTTCCAAAGGTGTCGAGCAACTGCTGGTTGACCTGGGCGTGACCAAAACTCATTCGCGCCCGCATGTGTCCAATGATAACCCGTATTCGGAGGCGCAGTTTAAGACCATGAAATACCGCCCGGCGTTTCCGTCGTCATTCGGCTCACTGCCGGATGCTCGCGCCTTTTGCAGCGATTTTTTCGCGTGGTACAACTACGCGCATTACCACGCCGGTATTGCTCTGCTCACGCCCGCCAGCGTTCACACTGGCGAGGCTGCAGCGATAGTATCCAAGCGCACTCAAGTGCTGCAAGCGGCTTGGATTAATCCGCCCTCACTAAAGACTGACGAGGCGGATCAGAACCAGGAGAGCAATACACCCGATCGACACTAATTTTTTTGCTATGGGTGTCTCAAAGTCATTGACATATGCCGCCGCGCTTTTAATCAGCCTTAACTTTAGGCAAGCTTTGTGACATTTATCTTGCATTTCTCGCTTCACTGCGCGACCATTCTCCGTTACCCGCCCAATTTTAAGCTTCGGGAGTCAGCGCGAGCGGCTCCGCGAATGGTAAAAATGTGACAAGTTATACTGTGGCTGCTAGAAACCGCGTCCAAGCGCGGCGCAATATTGACTTTCAGGTAAATAATATCCTTAAACCTGTCAGGTTTGAGTAAATCGGCATCTGCCAGAAATTGATACTCATACCCGCCAGACACTGCGTTTTTTGCTTTATCAGGTTTGATACATAAGCTTGGGTTTTAAGCACTTAATCAATATCCCGAGCTTCAGGTTTCAGGCGGTGAGCCATATAATACCTGCAAGTTTATTTTCTAGCAGCTTTCGCGTATTTTATGATAACCACAGACGAAAGTGCGTGCTTATGAATGATTCTCATCCTTATCCCTTGCTAGAACGCATCGATAATCCTCTGCAACTGCGCCAGTTATCGACCGAGCAGTTACTCCAATTAGCCACCGAATTGCGCAATTTTTTAATCACGACGATCAGCGAAACGGGTGGGCATTTTTCTTCTAATTTAGGTGTGGTGGAACTGACCATTGCCTTGCATTATGTGTATAGCACGCCGCACGACCGCTTGGTGTGGGATGTCGGGCATCAAAGCTATCCGCACAAAATTCTGACCGAACGCCGCGAGGCGTTGCGCCAAATCCGTCAATACGGCGGCATTTCTGGCTTTCCAAAACGCTGCGAAAGCCAGTATGACACCTTCGGCGTGGGGCATTCTAGCACCTCCATTAGTGCTGCTTTGGGTATGGCGTTGGCGGCACGGCAGAAGGGCGAGGCGCGGCGCACTGTGGCGGTGATCGGCGATGGTGCCATGACTGCCGGTATGGCGTTTGAGGCGTTAAATCATGCCGGCGATGAAAATGCGAATTTGTTGGTGATTTTGAATGATAACGACATGTCGATTTCGCCGAATGTCGGGGCTTTGCAACAGTATTTAGGGCGCGTGTTGTCTAGTTCTTTGTACACGGGGGTGCGCGAAAGTGGCAAAAAACTCCTGCAAAACATGCCCATGCCTCATCAACTCATGGAACTCGCCCGTTTAGCCGAAGAACACATGAAAGGCATGTTAGTCCCTGGCACCCTGTTTGAGGAACTCGGTTTTAATTACATAGGTCCTATGGATGGCCATGATTTATCTACTTTACTGGGTACTTTGAAGAACTTGCGCGAGTTAGAAGGTCCTCAATTTCTACATATTATTACCCAAAAAGGCAAGGGCTATGAACCGGCTGAAGCCGATCCCTGCACCTATCACGGGGTCAGTGCTTTTAATAAAATCACCGGCAAACTAGAGGCAAAAACGCCCGCTAAAGCCACTTATACGAAGGTCTTTGGCGATTGGCTATGCGACATGGCAGCGCATGATGAACGCTTGATTGGCATTACGCCGGCGATGCGCGAAGGCTCTGGTTTAGTGCGCTTTTCCGAGCGTTTTCCCCAGCGTTATTTTGATGTTGGCATCGCCGAGCAGCATAGCATCACTTTGGCGGCGGGCATGGCGTGTGAAGGCTTAAAACCGGTGGTGGCTATCTACTCGACCTTTTTGCAACGCGCCTATGACCAACTCATCCATGACGTGGCTTTACAAAACCTGCCGGTGCTATTTGCCATTGACCGTGCGGGACTGGTGGGTGCAGACGGGGCGACGCACGCGGGCAGCTTTGACTTGAGTTATTTGCGCTGCATACCCAACATGCTGCTGATGACTCCCGCCGATGAGCGCGAATGTCGCCTGATGCTCAATACCGGTTTTGCCCACAACGCCCCCGCTGCGGTGCGCTATCCTCGCGGCTCAGGACCCGGTGTTGAAGTACCGTCTGATGTGGAAACCACCCTGCCCTTGGGCAAAGCAGAAATGCGCCGCGAGGGACAAAAAATCGCCTTGTTGGCTTTTGGGAGTTTGCTGCACACCGCGTTGCAAGCCGCCGAAACACTCAATGCCAGCGTGGTCAATATGCGCTTTGTCAAACCCTTAGACAGCGCGTTACTGATGGCAATCGCAGAACGACACGAATTAATTGTCACCCTAGAGGAAAATGTCATCATGGGTGGTGCCGGCAGCGCGGTGAACGAATGCCTACATGCCCATGGTTTGCGCGTTTCGGTGTTGAATTTAGGGCTACCCGATCAATACATTCAACAGGGCAGTCAAAGCCAGTTATTAGCCGATGTAGGGTTGGATAAAAAAGGCATTTTGCGCTCGGTGTTGCGGCATTTGCAGCACCTGAATACACCATTAAATCGAGAAACGCACGAGCGACTACTGACTGCTGTAGGTGATGAATAATATACTCACTCATGTATCGCTTAAGGAGTTGACCTCAATAATACCCGAAACTCAAACCTTTTAGGTTTTGAATACCTATAGCGAAAATATATTATCTGTAAAAGTTAATATGAGCTAAGACCTTCTAGGTTTTGAAAACCTAGAAGGTCTGAATCCTACAACTGATGCACTTTAGCTATAGTAGGTCGGCACCCGCGTAACATACGTTATTTATTTGTTTTTATTTATCTCTCTGTGTTTCTGTGCTTCGTAGATTTTAAACCACCGAGACACAGAGAAAAGATTTAAAAACGCTTTTGCTTTATCAAGTTTGCTGCATAAGCTTGAGTTTTAAGCACTTCATCAAAATCCCTGAGCGGAAAGGCTTTCAGGCGGGCAGTATCACAAGTTTTATTTAACTCTTTTGCGTCGTTACTTACCGCATAAGGGTATTGTATTTCAGGAGAATTTCTAATGAATCAAGCAGTGACCACCACTATGCCGGACGTACAAAGCAGTGCAGACACGCGCCAACTGGCTATTAACAAAGTCGGCATTAAAGACATTAAACATCCGGTTAAAGTTGCTGACCGCTCCGGACGTGAACAACACACCATTGCCAATATCAACATGTATGTGAATTTACCGCATAATTTCAAAGGCACACACATGTCGCGCTTTGTCGAAATTTTGAATGAAAATGAATACGAAATTACCGTACAGTCCTTTAAGCGCATGTTAAAAGAAATGACTTCACGCCTAGAGGCGCAATCTGGTCATATTGAAATGAATTTTCCTTATTTCGTGAAAAAATCCGCGCCCGTATCTGGGGTACGAAGCCTGATGGATTACGATGTTACTTTTATTGGCGCGATCAAAGGCAATAATCCTGAAATCACCGTCAAAGTCGTGATCCCCGTCACCAGCTTATGCCCTTGTTCAAAGAAAATCTCCGATTTTGGCGCGCATAACCAACGCTCGCATGTCACTATCACCGCTTTGACAGCCGGTTTTATTTGGATTGAAGACATTATCGACATTGCCGAAGAAGAAGCGTCTTGTGAATTATTTGGCTTACTAAAACGCCCCGACGAAAAACATGTAACAGAAAGAGCCTATAAAAATCCCAAATTTGTTGAAGATATGGTGCGCGATGTCGCCGCACGTTTGAATAGCGACGAGCGCATTGCGGCTTACATTGTCGAATCAGAAAACTTTGAGTCAATTCACAATCACTCGGCTTATGCGTTGATTGAAAAAAACAAAAATGCCTAGGCATGAACATCTAATAATAGGCGCTTCAGGAATTTGTGTTGGAGTGAATATAATTTAATCAATGAGTGACAGCGCACTTCCGTCCGGAGTATTGCCAAAAATCCATCCGCTTTGGCGGTCGTTTTGCACCCAAGTACGAAAAATCAATGAGTTACAGTGATAAACGCTATCGTTTTTCGGCTCCGACGCAGGGTATCATTATGCTGTAACAGACTGTTTCCAAATATAATTTATTGCAACACAAATTCCTAGAGAGCCAAATGTGGCTCTCCAGGAATTTGTGTTACCGCATAATTCGTGTAAAATATCATACAAATCAGCAAATTAAAATTCACTTACCACGACAGGCAGCACTATGACAGAGAACGATTTTCACGCCATTTTAGGCATTCCAGATGTCGTTATTCAAAAGACAGAACTGACTTCTGATGATGAATTTATGATTTATGTGGAAAGTACGAAAGAAGGTGCAACTTGCCATTGCTGTGGCAAGCACACAAATACTTTAGGCTCTCTAGGAATTTGTGTTGCAATAAATTATATTTGGAAACAGTCTGTTGCAGCATAATTACACCCTGCGTCGGAGCCGAAAAACGATAGCGTTTATCACTGTAACTCATTGATTCTTCGTGCTTGGGTGCAAAACGACCGCCAAAGCGGATGGATTTTTGGCAATACTCCGGACGGAAGTGCGCTGTAACTCATTGATTAAATTATATTCACTCCAACACAAATTCCTGAAGAGCCATACTTTATACGGATTTGACCGAGAACAAAAAATTCGTCATTTATCTGTTTTTGG
>CAZOSP010000170.1:0-5340 GCA_964582525.1 uncultured Thiomargarita sp.
GTTGCACGGGCTAAGTCAACTATCGCCAGCGCGTTGTTTTCTTGTAAGGAAACGTAGGCAGTTTGGCTGTCTGGAGAGATGGTGATGTATTCTGGTTCTAGGTCTTGAGCCAGCGTGCTTTGTCCATTGTTGCCAAATACACGCAGCCCTTTTGCTTGTAACTCGGCTTTGATGCTGGCTTCTTCAAAGGCTTTGAAATCAGCCGTTTGGACTGGCATGTCTGCACCACTCAAGTCAACAATGCTCACTGAGCCTTCGGGATCGTTGCTGTAATCGTCGTTTGGCTCGCCTTCGTTGGCGACTACAATATAACGTCCGTCAGGCGAGAAAGTGACCATATCGGGCAAAGCCCCCACAGCGCGACTGGCTAAAAAGCGCGGCGTGCCTTGGTCAAGTTGGTAAATGGCGACTAAGCCATTGGCTTGTTTATCCGCATTTTCTACCGCAACGGCAAACAGGCTGCCATTTTTAGCAACGGCTACGCTGTTTATGCCGCCCGCTGCAAAGCCGTTGTTAGCCAATACATCGGCTTTTACGTCAACTTCGGCTTTTTTGCTGGGATTGGCGGGGTCGCGGGCATCTAGGATTTCAACTTTAGAAGTGATGGCATTGATTAACAGAATTTGCTGGGAAGATGTGTCAAAAGCAACAATTTCTGCCGCGCCTGCGCCTTGTCCTGAATCGTAACGCCCGACTGGTTGCAATTGGATACGCTGTCCGGATTGTGCGACTAAATCTTGATAAGATTCAACAACTTGAATTTGAGTTTTCTCGCCTGCAATAGCAAAATCGTTGTCGTTAATCAGGGCGATGAAGCGGTCATCTAATAGGGCAACACTTTCAACTTTGCTGGGTAAGGTGATGCCTTTGGCTTCGAGTTTGCGCGAATCTAAGACGAGCGATTTGTGCGTGGGCACAAGGTTGACAGCCGCTAAGTCGGCGGTGTTTTCTAAAGAAGGACTGGTGGTTATTTTATCCCAGTCTGAAGCAAGAATATTGCTTGCCCCAGCCAATTGGATACGATACAGCTTGGTGTGCTTGCTGATGCGTTCTAATACGATTAAATCATCTGTGTCTATAGCCACCATTTCGCTGATTTTCACATCGCTTTGCTTGACTGAGCTATCCGCCACAAAAACCTGTGGAATATCCATCTGATACACATATTCACCCAACACTTCTTGAATGCTGCCGTCTGGGTTAAGAGACATTTTCAGCACCCGCACATTGCGCGATGCTTTGTACGCGGCATCATCGGGATTTGCCAGCGGACTTTGCATAATGGTGTAGAGATATTTGTTGTCGGGAGACACGGCAACCGATTCAATCCCACGATTGAGTTTACGTGTCGCAAAAATCTCTGGCAGCAGTCCAGTGACCGTATAGCCCGCATCTGCCAGTTGGGCTTCCACGCCTTTAGGCACGATGCGATTGATAATTTTGCCATCAGCCGCGACATGCACCAAACTAGGCGCGTATTCCTCACCCACCCAGAAGCTGCCATTGTGTAATTTAACTAAGGATTCCGTGTCTAAGCCGCTGTTATCAAAAGCTAATAGCGTTTTATCTGGCGCATAACTGCGTTCTGTATTGTTGCGCGAAACACCGCTGGCATCGGTGAATGTCAAGTTATTAGTAATACCAGTGATTGGCGTACCTTGTGCGTTTTTCAGCGGTATGGTTTGCAATAATTGATATTCACCCGCGTTATCGCCTAATTGAAGCACATAAATGCTCGGCGAAAATGCGGCGACTGGGAAGATTTTACTGCTAGGGTCGGGATTGCCCTGTGCATCTTGGCAAAAATCTGCCATGCCGATAATGCTTTCAGCCTCACCACAATCGATATTCGGGCCGCGATCAGTGATGGTATAAAACAGATTCGCGCCGTCTTGTGGCGCATGAAATGCACCGCTACCCACGCCAACATCAAAGGCTTTGCTTGTTCCATTGGGGAAAGTCACTTGCTCAAGCGCAATAGACACCTCAATGCGGTTATTCACAAAGGGGTCTTCCATCATCAAGGTGGGCATGTCCCAGTGTAATTGATTCGCAGCCCCAGTTTTTTTCATGCCCAGACGATGCTCAACCCCAGCAAACATCAATCCCGGAATATTCAATCCCAAAGTATCCAAATTTACCACAGTGCGGCACGCATTCAGGTGGGGGCGGCAGGTATCGAACGCGTAATCAGTCGCCAGCGTCCAATAAGGCTTGGCTTCGGGCATAAACTGCAAAGTGACACGAAACTGTTCGTTGTCTCCTTGCGCATTGGGCAGCAACAGGCAAGGGATATGAATATTCAGATTGTCCAGATTAACCGACGGGGAAGCGCATACCGGTTTAGCCGCTTCAACGCCTGACGGCAAGCCTTCAGCCAGCACGGATTGGGATAAAATACCCGCGATAGCCAAAGGCAACAGACGCGCAGCGGTATTTGGAATAGCCTTTAAGTACATAGTCAAACTCCTAGTCAACATAAAACAATGAATGAAGTTCGCCTATGTAACACAAGCAAATGACACAAGAATGTCATTTCTAAATCCATTAAGGGTAAGCATGGAGTCTGCAAGGCTTGAGACGCGGCTTGAAAGCTTATCCATTGAAGGCTAAAGTTCTCGCTACAGACGAACAAATAGGAAGGATTTTTTCCATGAGCGAATTGTATTTTAGTGCCAAACCCGGCTGCTGGGAACGCCATCTACAACGCAAATACCAATACCCCGCGTTATTTCCCGAAGCGGAACACTTAAGCCAAACAGCAGTCAACGCAGCGCAACGCCAAGACGAAGGCGAGCGCATTGCCTTTACGCAAGATTTCAACGAATTGCTAGAAAAAGTCATACATCTTAAAGCGCAAGAAGACAGCGAAGTCATCCTAGAACTGAAAGACCGCATCGACCGCCTGTACGAACACTGTTCAGGCTTGGGCGGCGATTACATGGCAGAAAAAGCCGGCTTAAAAAAACTCAACGGCTTAATTATGAATGCCATTCGCAGCACGGCTACACTGGACGAACAGGCGATGGCGGAGCTGGACAAAGAAAGTCAAGCGCGAGATACCCATTTTCATCTGCTCGAATACCCGCTGATTGCGCATTTACTGCGTCCCGACACGCCCGTGACTCAAGAAGAAATAGTCCCAACCCTGTTGTGCGAAGAAGAAGGCGCGTTACGCGCTGCCATGAGCATTTTTGATGCAGAACATCAGCAACTGTTGCGTGACATGGCGCAGCAATTCATCGCAGAACGCGCAGTCGAAGGCGCGGACATGAAGCTGGCAAAAATCCGCTTGGCAATGATGGAACAAGCGAGTGGTTAGTCAGTAGGGTTTGCGCCACGTCTTTTTGTGGCGCGAACGCGAATGCTTGATCGCTTTCTGTGCCTGTCCGCATTCTGATTTTATCATTCCTAAACAACCACTTGCAGATGTTCGACCATCAGTTGTAGGGTCTTTAAGCCGCGAAACACATTGACATCTAAACGATAAGCTAAATCAATCTGTTGCACTTGCACGGGCAAATCTTTATCGGGTGTATTAAAGGCAATAGCCTCAATCGGATAATCGCTGCCGATAGGTTTTACCAACATTTTCAGATGCTTGTCTTTCAACAAACGCTTTTCCAAGAGTTCAAAACGCCCATCAAAGATGGGTTCTGGAAAATGCTGTCCCCAAGGCGCGAAATCGCGCAGTAACTCGGCGAAATCTAAGCTAAAATCGCTTTTATCCAAAGCCCCATCGCTGTCGATCACACCGTGTAAATCTGCCGCGCTTAAATGCTTGCGCACTTGCGCATCAAACGCCGCTTGAAACGCTTCAAAACGCGCCTTTGGCAAACTCAGCCCCGCCGCCATCGCATGTCCGCCAAATTTATTCATCATATCGGGCGCCGCAGTGGCTATCACATCCAACACATCACGAATATGCACACCCGAGACAGAACGCGCAGAGCCTTTAATTTCTTCAGGATTTTCTGTATTCAGCGTAAATACGATGACCGGACGATGGAGCTGATCCTTGACCCGCGAAGCGAGAATGCCGATCACGCCCTGATGCCAGTTTTCATCAAACAAACACAAACCAAAGGGCAAATCTTGTTGCGCAGGCAATCGCGCCAACAATGCTTGCGCGTCAGCCTGCATGTCTTGCTCAACAAAACGTCGCTCTTGATTTAATGCGTCTAACGCCTCGGCTTGCACCAATGCCGTGTCGGGATCATCATTGAGCAAGCATTCAATGCCATAGGACATATTTTCCATACGTCCGGCGGCGTTTAAGCGCGGACCTAAATAAAACGCCAAATCACTGCTGACCAAGCGTTGCGCATTGCGGTTCGCCACTTTTATCAGGGCTTGAATGCCCGCACACGCCTTGCCGCTGCGCATTCGCGCCAGGCCTTGCGCGACCAAAATGCGATTGTTGTAATCTAACGGCACCACATCGGCAACCGTGCCGAGCGCGACCAAATCCAGCAAATCCGCTAAGTTCGGTTCTCGACGTTGGGCATTAAACCAAGCTAACTCACGCAAGCGCGTGCGCAACGCCAGCATGAGATAAAAAATCACCCCCACGCCGGCGAGATTTTTACTGGGAAAATCATCACCTAACTGGTTTGGATTGACAATCGCATCAGCAGCCGGGAGTTCGCGTCCGGGCAGATGATGATCGGTCACCAGTACCCGCATTCCCGCCTCTTTCGCCGCTTGCACTCCACTCAAGCTGGCAATGCCATTATCCACAGTGATGAGCAAATCGGGCTGTAAAGGCTTCGCCAATGCCACAATAGTCGGCGTTAAGCCGTAGCCGTGCTTGATGCGATCCGGCACTAGATAATCCACGCGGGGCGCGCCCATCACCCGCAACGCCCGTATCCCCACCGCGCAACTGGTGGCACCATCAGCATCGAAATCCGCCACAATCAGCAGTCGCCATTGTTGTTGCAACGCCTGCACGAGTAAATCTACCGCTGCACTCATGCCTTTGAGTAAAGCGGGACGCTGGAGTTTGCTTAAGCTGTGTTCAAGCTCGGCGGCGGACGTGACCCCTCTAGCACTCAGCACCCGCTGCAAAACGGGATGCAAATCGGTGGGTAATTGATGATGCTTGGGTGCGCTACGGCGTTGAATGATGGTGTTTTTCATGGTATGCGTTAAAAATAAGGTTGATAGTTATGTGTGTATATTTGAACTCATGCACGGCTCTCAGGAATCTCTGTTGCCGCATAAATTCGTGTAGACTTGTCCGCGTTCGCGCCGCCAAAAGACGCGGCGCAAACCCTACAAAGCTGGGAGTGGCTAAGCTCCAGCTTAGCCCAATCGCCGTAGGCGATTTTAAGCGGC
>CAZOSP010000171.1:0-5068 GCA_964582525.1 uncultured Thiomargarita sp.
TCTCATCTTTAATACAGCATGGAAAGCTTACGCTTTCCTTCAGGACACACTAGGGCGGATTAAGGCGCGTCTGTTTGCGCCGTATCCGCCAATGGGGGCTGTATGCCAAAATGCGCATCAATCAGTTTATTCAATTCATCCCAATCAAGCTTTTCCAACAGGCGCGGCAGGTGTGCGCGGGAGATCGGTTCTGCATCAGGAATGCCTGTCACCATGCGTAGCCATTCGATTTTATTTCTGATATACCGAAAAACACCGGAAGTTGTCGAACGCCCAACCAGGAATGCCATAACAACCGAAGCTATTATAAAAGCAAGACGATGTCGTTTCCCTCTGTTATGCGGTTCGCGCTAAACTTTACCTGTCTGCGATTGTTGCGGCGCAATATAACCCGGATATTAAAGCACTTTACCAGCGGCTATTAGCCAAAGGAAAATCAAAAATGGTGGCGCTCGGTGCCTGTATGCGCAAGCTCGTTCATAGTTGTTTTGGTGTTTTGAGGCATCAAACGCAATATTCGCCAAACACTGGGTAAATTTACACTTTTCTTGTGAAATAATGTTTGACTTGAGAGACGGTATCTACATGATTACGGCTATGCTGCACTGGCTTAAAACAGAACTACGCGATAATTTTACCTCGCGTTCTATTCTTTTAACCCTAGCCACCGTCGGCATTGCCTTCGTTTGTGCGCAAATACTGCTTATCTTATTTGCCGGTCCAGAGAAATACACCAAAGTAGCCATGCTATTGGTGTTAGCCCCGATTTTTGTTTTCATGCCTCATAAAGAAAAATGGATTATGGGCATGTTTTTGTTTGCCACCAGCTTAGGCACCGGGCAAATGGTGCTAGATACGATGGGCGGAACTCTGCCGCCCCTGCGCCATGCCTTTTTGCTGCGCTTATCGGACATCTTGCTATTTACCCTGCTGGGCTTGCGCTTGTTTTATATCTACATTGAACAAAATGGACCTTATTCAATCTGGCAGAATCGTGTCGGGGTAATTTATTTATTGTGGGTGGTTTGGTCGCTGCTATCTCTATTTCCTGCTGAAGACAATACGGCGGCTTTTTTGGGTATTTACGAAATCATGATCCGCAGTTTTATCACCTTTTTTGTGGTGTTTCATTTCATGCAGAGACGTGAAGATTTACACCTGATCATGCTCGGTTTATTTGCCACCCTGATGTTTCAAACCCTGTTAATTATTGCGCAACAAGCCACGCAATCAATAGTGATTCTTTTGCCGGGTTTAGATGACGAGTTAGATTCGGTGGACGGCATCGGCTTTCGCCCTTCGGGTACTATGGGACACTCCAGTAATTACGCCAAATTGACTGGCGAAGTGCTGCCCATCGCCTTGGCTTACGCCTTTTTTGCCCCAGGTATTGCTCGCCTACCCGCCTTAGTAACTTGGGCGATGGGGCTTGCCGCTCTAGCATTGACCGTATCCCGCGCCGGCTTAGGCAGTTGGCTAATCACTTCCGCGCTGTTTCCTTTTGGCTTACTGTTTTTACGCATTGTTCACATTCGCCCGATGATTCCGCTGTTTTCGGTATTTTTTTTGGTGTTATTGGTCGGCGTAGGAGTGATTGCTGCCACCGCCGGAGACAAAATTGCCAGCCGCATTGAAGACGATGGCGGCTCCGCCGATACCCGCCCGCCCATGTGGGCAGTCGCACGTAATATTATTTCGCAAAATCCAATACTCGGCATTGGCTACAAAAACTACATGGCTGTTCATCAAAAATACGACAACACCGAAGAACAAATTTCTATTGTTTTACCTTTGCCCGTACACAATTTGTATTTGCTGTTTGCTGCTGAACTCGGTATCCCCGGCTTATTGCTGTTTCTCGCTTTGCTGTTGATCACTATGTGGAATTGCTTAAGGTGTGCCATGGCACCTGAACTTAACACTTTAGAACGCTCGGTATACTTATCCATGATTCTTGCTATTATCACCATTCTTTTGCAAGGACATCCGGGCAAGGGCTTTATTGACAATCTTGTGCATATGTCAGTGGTCGCCGTGTATGCCGCGTGCAGTGCCAAACAATGGATTTTCATTCAAGAAATACGTGAACAACAACGCCAACAAGGCGAATTACAGTGACAGTTTATCAATTATACTAAACTATTCAGCCATTCTTAGAAGAGCCTGAATCGTTACGCCAAAATTCATAGGGATCAAACATGAGACTTGCCAGCAAACTCAGCAGCACCATCAGAGTAAAGGCAAGCAAGCCGTATCCTGCCTGCACATTAACTAAATCTCCCACCTTCACAAAGGCGACTAGAATCGCTACAAGCATCACGTCTAACATGCCCCAGCGTCCCAGATGCTCGACCCAGCGATAGACAAAAGCACGGTGTTGTGCCAACGCAAAGTGTGCGGAGGATAACCAGCACAGGGCGAGCAGTTTTAGCGGCGGCAAAATCACCGAAAATAACAGGACAACGCCGCCGACTAGCCAATAACCTTCGGCAAATAACACCACTAAACCAGATAATAGGCTGTCTTCATGGCTATGCCCTAGGCGTTCAATGCGTAGCATCGGCAGCAGGGTCGCGGCGGGATACAGTAGCAGGGCGGCAATGCTGAGAGAAGCTGTCCAATGGTTGCCGATGTTATGCTGCGCTGGCAGTGGGGTTTTGCAGCGACAGCAAACCGCTTGATGGGTGCTAGATGGCGGTGGACACTGCTGGATCAATCCGCAGCAGTGGCAAGCCGTTAAATTTTTAGTGTCATTCATAGGGGTAAGGGTGTGCTTCAGCGAGGAAGAGGGGCAGTCCTTAAAGAACTGCCCGTCTTGATCTGAGCATTAGATTAAAGCATGATTTTAAGTTGTTTAAGAAATACTGATTGTAGCGGGTTATTTTGTATCATTAAGCGTTGCAATTTGGGCATGTCTAAGATCGCTGTGGGTATTTCACGGATTTGATTGTGATTCAGTTCTAGGCGGGTTAATGCTTTCAATTGTGCTATTTCAGCCGGCAGTGTTTGAAGCTGATTACCGCTTAAATCTAAGCGTTGTAAATGTGTTAATTCAAATAAGGCGGGGGGTAATTCTGTGAGCCGATTAGCACTGAGATCAAGCCATTCTAGTTTTTGTAAGTGCATCATGCTGTTGGGTATTGCGCTGAGTTGATTGTTGCTTAAATTAAGTCGTTCTAGGTTTGACAAATGGGCGAGCTGCTCAGGAATGTGGGTTAATTGATTGTGACTTAAATCCAGCCAAGCCAGTGCTGCTAAATGAAAAATATCGTCGGCAATGGTTTTATGGTGATTGCTGACTAAATACAAGCGTTGCAGAGCGGGCAGTTCGCTGAGTTGTAAATGGCTTAAATGCGTACCGCTGAGATTTAAGCGTTCTAATTTGGGTAAATGCTGTAAATGCAGATGCGTCAACGGATTGCGGCTTAAATCTAAGCGTTCTAAGCGGGGAAGTTGGGCAAGATGGAGAACTTGTAGTTGATTATCGCTTAAGCCTAAACGGTGCAGTTGTGATAATTGGCTAACATTTTTCGGCAGTTGTTGCAGGCGGTTGTTGCCTATTTCGAGAATTTGTAAGTGTTGTAATTGGCAAATACTGTCGGGTAATTCGGTGAGTAAATTATTCCCCAGTTCGAGTTTTTGCAGGGCTTCCAGCGCACCCAGTTCGGCTGCCAGCAGGCTCAGTTGATTGTCTTTTAGTTCAAGGCGTTGCAGGCGCAGCAGGCGGGCTATATCGGGCGGCAGACCGGTCAGACGGTTGTGGTTGACGGTTAAGCCTTCCAGCTTGGTCAGACGAAAAATTTTAGGCAGCAGACTGGAGAGTTGATTGTGGCTGAGTTCTAGCCAGCGCAACTTGGATAATTGCGCAATTTCGCTGGGCAGCGTGGGCAGTTGTTTGTTGCTTAAATCCAGCACCGGCGCGCCAGTGCGCGCTGCTTCGGTAATCAGTTGATAGAGTTTGCGATTTTGCAGACTGGTTGCCAGTTCACTTTGAGTTGTCACGCGAGGTTCTCCCTGCCCAGCCGGTCCAGTTTGAGTATTTGTCAGGCTTTGCGTCCAAGCCCTTGTCCCATTAACAGCGTATCTCCGACTTTGAGTTCGGGCAGCCATTCCACTTGATTTTTGCCAAATAACAGAATCACGGTGGAACCCATGTTAAAGCGTCCGATTTCCGCGCCCTTGTGATATTGCGCAGTGGTGTCTGGCACCTGCCAGCGTTGCGGTTTGCGGTTGGCGTTGGGCATGATGCCTTCTTCCCAAACCATATCGACACTGCCGACAAAAATCGCGCCAACTAAGATGACTGCCATAGGTCCTAGCGGGGTTTTGCAAATACAGATGATGCGCTCGTTACGCGCAAATAAATTCGGTACTTGTCGCGCCGTGCGTTGGTTGACGCTGAATAAACGCCCCGGCACGTAAACCATATCCAGCGGACGGCTGTCAATGGGCGAATGCACGCGGTGATAGTCTTTGGGCGATAAGTAAAGGGTGCAATAACTGCCATTTTCAAACAGTTTGGCAATGGGCTGAATGCCGCCGAGCAGATCGCTTAAGTTGAAGCTGTGGTTTTTTGCTTGGAGCAGGGTATCTTGTTGAATTTTACCCAGTTGGCTGATCATACCATCAACCGGTGAGACGACATCGGTTTCTGCCAGCGGACGCGCACCGGCTTTGAGGGCGCGAGTGAAAAATTCGTTAAAGGTGCGGTAAGTACCCAAGTCGCTGTGTTCCGCGCTGTCTAAATCAACATGATAGAGGCTGACAAAACGCTGTAGCAACCAGGGCGTGAGTTTCCCCATCGGCATCCGCGTTACATAGTACATCAGCTTGGAGAGCAGATGATGCGGCAGTATGTATTGCGGCAGGGTGAGCAGTGTGTCTAGTTGATGATGAGATTCTGACATGATGGTACGTCCTTATGAGTATTCCTGTTGTTGATGGTGGCTGCTGGGAGTGGCTACTGGGAGTGCCTGCCGGGAGTGGCTAATCTCCAGATTAGCCCCGCCGCCGCAGGCGGCGTTTTGGCTGCTGGGAGTGGCTAATCTCCAGATTAGCCCCGCCGCCG
>CAZOSP010000172.1:0-5039 GCA_964582525.1 uncultured Thiomargarita sp.
CATGTCACCCATGTCACCCATGTCACCCATGTCACCCATGTCACCCATGTCACCCGCATCCGAGGGAATGACCGACCATCTGCCTATAACCCAATCCTTTACTGCTTTTGTCTGTTTCAGAGCGCGTTTGATGTCTCGACTAATCTGTATTGATAAAGCACCGCCCAAAAAATCCAACAAGACTGTATCCCGCCATTGCTGGTTTCCATGCGCCCGCGTGGGAAAAAGCTGCCAGTGCTGTTGGATACGCTGCCACCCCGAAAGTTGTCCGGCACTCAACGCAATGCGTGATGCGGCAGGGGCTTGCGCGTTATCGTGCAGCAATGCCTTAAACATCGCACGCAAGTGTTTTTCCTCTTCTGCCTGCAAGTGCTTGATGACCGCCCAGCGCAACCAATTCGGCATACTGCCGTGGCGCAACCAGGGCAAACGGACGAGTTTTGGTAAATGCTTTTTGAGTTGATCGCTATCACCGCTATCCGCCTCCAACAAACGCCTACCCAGTTCCAGCGTCAACGACCAGCGCAATTCAGGATACAGGGCGCAGGCACTGAACCAGAGCCAAGCATCGCCCAAGTAGTCGCGCAATTGTTCGACCAAGGCGTGTTGAATGTCACGCTTAGGTGCGATGCGCGATACCCATTGTGCCGGCGGGGTATGTGACAGCAGGGGCGGTAAATCTGCAACGCCAGCGGCTTCTGCATTGCTCAAGCCGGTTTCCAGATAGTGGGTGAATACGCCGATTCCGGCAGGATTGGCGGGGAAAATCGCCAAGCCTTGTGCTTGCAACAAATCCGTGCGCAAGCGTGAGATGTCGGTCGGCGTGAACAGTGCCGGTTGTTGCAAATGGCATAGGTTTTCTAACCATGCGGCGGGTTTGCCATCGGTAAACAATCCGCCGCCATCGGAAAATATCAGCAGGCGGTGGTTTTCATGTCGTGCCAGTAATTCGTCCAGTAGTAAGCCACGACTTTGTTGCGCCGGCAGTTCGCCGTCTTGTTGTCCGTGTTCTTCGGCGGCATAGCAGTAATACGGACGGCTATCAAAATAATAGCGATGGATGCTGACTTCTTCGTTTTGCAATGGATGTAGCAGGCTTTCGGCGAGCCGCGCCTGATGGTCGCGGAAGCTGATGCGGTCTATCAACACCAGATATTCGGGCATCTGCTTGTCTTGTCCCCACACGGGACTGAACCACCCGCCGGCGCGGATGGTTTGGCGCAGACTGGCGGCGATGTCTAAGCGCTGATTAGGTACGCTACGATGGCGGCGCAAGCTTTGCGCGTTGCGAACCAAGGCGGCGGAGTGGAATAAGTCGGCTTGTTGTCCTTGGAGGTAAAATTCGCTGAGATCAGCGGGCGTGAGTGTGCTGAGATGGCGAGCGAGAAAACCGTCATGCCATGCTTGCCAGAGGGTTTTTATCAGCCATCCTAGCGGATAGGCTAGAAGAACGGCGAACAGTAGCCAGATGAGACCTTCCAGGTTTTGAGAACTTGGAAGGTTTTGAGCGTACCAATAAGCCAAGCCGCCTAAAACTGCAATGAGTAGCAATCCCGAAGCGACAGGCAGCAGCAAACCTGACAGCTTTATGTTGCGCCACCCGCGTTTTTTCTCCGCTGGCAACTCGACGGGGGCTTCCTGCCAGTCAGGCAAAGCCGCCTGATAAGCATGTTCGACTTGCTGCGACCAGGCGATGAAAAAACCCGCAAAGCCTTGCTGTTCCTCAGCCGTGTGGCATAGCACAGGCATCAAGAAATTTTGCAATGCCTCACTGTGGCGCGGCAGCTTGTCCTGTGCGGCGAGTTGTCCGAGCAATTGTTGCGCATCAATGTGCTGCGCCATGCCGATCTTAAAACCAGCGCGGCGCAGTTGTTCAATCAGGCGCGGAAGTGCCTGTTGATATAATTGCAGGCGGGTAGGGAAGGTATCCATCAGTGAGGCTTTTTATAAGCCGCCCACTGCTGACGGATCATGTCCTGATCCGCTGCGTTTTTGACCAAGCTGCTGAAGCTGTCAATGACGCGGGTTTCGTCCTGATCGCGCAAAGCTGCGTTGTTTTTTAGTGTGCGTTCCAATACCCACAGCCAATCCAATAACTCGGCGGTGCCGGGTTTTTTGCGCAGTCCGGCGCGGTCTTCGCGCAAACTCAGGAAAAATGCTTGGGCATCTTGGAATAACACCGCTCGGTCGTCAAATACGCTGTTTTCTTCGCGATCCAGATGCTTGCGGATGATGGCTTCAAGACGCTCGGTAGGAAATTTGACATCGTAATACACGCAGCGGCGTAGAAAAGCATCAGGCAGGTGTTTTTCCGAGTTGCTGGTCATAATCAGCAGCGGACGGTATTGCGGCGCGATGTCCACGCGCCGGTTGTTGAGTTCGTAAAGAGTGAAACACAGTTCTTCGATTTCGTTGAGAATATCATTGGGAAAATCGCGTGGGGCTTTGTCGATTTCATCCACCAATACCACCGAACGGCACGGTTGATACTCTTTCAATTGTGCTTCGGTCAACCCCAGCAGGGGCAGTAAATCGCCTAATTCCTCTTGGGTTTTGCCGCGTAAAATGGCCAATCCCAGCGCGTTGGCTTTGATATATGCCAGAGGAGAGAGTTTTTCTGTTCGGTGCTTGTTTTGTTCTGCCGCGCTCAATGCTTCCCAAGGGATTTTGATTTGCGCGGCGTGAAAATGCGCCACTGCATCGTAGCTATAAAACAGGTCGCGGGCGGTGCTGGTGGACTTGGTGTCGAAGCGCAAGGGTTCGTCCAGTTCTTTCATTTCCCACGCCAGATGATAGGCTAACTGGGTCTTGCCGCAACCCGGTTCGCCAGTCAGCAATAGCGGTCTGCCCAGCATCAAAGCGACATTGACTGCTGCTTTGAGTCCCGCGTCTGGCATGTAAGTGTCCGGGGCGGAACGCACGGCAACACTTTGTTGCGGGGGCGGCAATGTGCTGCTGTTTTCGGTGGAACTGCCTTGGTAGTAGGGTAAATTCATCGTGGTTTTCCTGCTTACTTTGCCGATATTTGTTTGTGCCAGGGGTTTTTGCTGACGATGGTGACGGGTTGCTCTGCTGGCAGGCAGTGCGCATCCCTTATTGAGCCAATTCGATGAATAATTCATTCAATTTGGGGGCAAGAATTTCCATCGGCAGCGGTTTGCCGTTAGGATATAACTCATTCAAACGGCTCAACAACGTGTTAATACGGGACGGGGCAAGGTATTGCTTTGCTTGAGTATTTATCCAGTTTGCCACCTCGCATCTAGGAATAGATGACAGGACTGGCAAGATACAGTCATCTGGCAACAGGTTTTTTATCCCGCGTGTCAAGTGCCATGTTGGAAAGGGATCGAAAAGCGTGCGTGAGTAGTGGACAAATAGGCAAACCAGAACCAGATGGTTTTGTTCGCCCCAGTCTTCTTGCTGCCAAAAAGTCAGAAAATCTTGCAACAAGGCTTTGCTTACATGCACACTTTCAATTTCAGAATAGAATAACATCGGCTTATCAAATGGTTGTTTTTTGTCTATTTTCCTGCTCAATGTGTTGAGCAAACTCGATTCTATTGCAGCGTGTAGTGCTTCCCCCGTTTGTACGCCGCATTCAATAGGCTGCGGCTCTTCAAGTTGGGTTGGGTGTGCGTAAGATTCAAATTGCGGCAGGCAATAGGTTTCCAAGTCGTTTCTTAGTCGATACGCTAATCCATGGGCAGTCGCCGATCTTTCCCATCCATGTAGCAGGCATACCAATATACGATGACGACTCTCGTTTGTTTTTTCCCGATGTTTTTTAATCAACTTACGAAAACAGTCTTGTTGTTTTTGGTAGTTGATCAGATAAGGCGCATAAAAGGGACGTTCAATGGGTTTAAATTCAGCAGCAGGCGCGGCTTCAAGGGGAACATGTTGTTTTACAAAATCACGGAATGCCGACACTGGAATGATATACGAAATATTACGATCCGTGTTTCTGGCATGAAGTAAACCAACAACACACCCATCCAATACAACCGGACTGCCGCTGGTTCCGGGGGCATTATAGATGTGAGTTATCCATTCACCTAATTCGTTCGTTGCACTCAACGCTAACGGAAAATCTCGACAAGCGTCACGGCAAGAATCAAACCCTGAAATATCGACATTTTGTTTGGGATACAGGTTGTGATTGAACGCTAAAGGAATGTAAGGCACGTCATGCAAAGGCTCGTCAAACTGTAGCAGAGCCACATCTTTTTGTTCGGGATGACCGATAACCTCTTTCTTAATTAACGGCTCGCGCCCACGCCACGCACCGACATCCGCCAGGGATATTTTGCCTTTTCGCGGCTTGCCCTCAACAAAAAAAAGATGATGCGCGGTCAAAGCCCATCCGCGCCCCACCAAAAAGGCAGTACCGATAAATATCCCGTCGCAATAAACCCGTGCGATACAGTCTTTCCAATCATTTGTCATTGTTTATGCTATGCCGATTCTTTTTCTTTTTTGGGTTGTACCCATTTCGCGGTGACTTTGAATGCAGCACTGGTCTCACCGCTTAAAATCACCGGAATCGCGCCCTTGCCTTTCAAGGCAACGCTTAACTCGATGACCAATTCATCGGGCGGATTTTCCTCGAACTCTTGCTGGATGTATTCCAAAGCCGCAGAAATACGCCCTGTAATCGCATCCACTTGATCCCCTAAAGCAGTTGTTGCGCCGCTGATTGTATCACTTATGATGCTTGTTGGCTCTGCGCCATGGGGCATAATAGGGGCGCGAGCATCTGGTTTCGTATCGGGTAGAGCCGTATCGGTGTCCAAATGGGCATCTTCGACTTCAATAAAAAAACTACGACCGTTGGCTAATTTGACTTCTTTGATAACAGGCATTTTTACTCCTCATGTTGTTGTGAATCAATCGCAAACAGTAAACTCTGTGCTAGGCTTGATGTCAATATAAACGCTGATTTGGTAGTCCTAAACATGTAGTGCTATACGCTATACTAATCACCCCATAAAATTTCCATATAACAACCATCGGAGTACTTATGAATTGTCCAAAAT
>CAZOSP010000173.1:0-5024 GCA_964582525.1 uncultured Thiomargarita sp.
CCGAATATGTTCCTTAATTAAAACATGGGATGGTGTCTCAGGTATATTGACACAGGGGGACTGCGCAATGCGGGGGTGTTTATTTAGTGCGAGTTGCCTTAGCTCAAGGCGTAGGCGTTTCGCGCCGCCTACGGCGGCGGTGCTAATCTGGAGATTAGCACTCCCATGCGGGAATCCAGCACCGTTCCATCTTTGCCCCGAAGGGGTTAGCATCGGAACAAAAGCGCAATCTGTTTGGTTGCCAAAAACCTCTAAAATCGAATAATTTTACCACCCCACGTGGTACTTATATTTCGTGACCCACACAAAGTGGTATTCGATATTGAAAACTGTGTGACTGCCGTAACGATATTCCATGCCTCATTGTAAAGCATTGGAGATAAATCTGTTCGCCTGAAAGGCGAAGATTTTAACCTTGTGCATGGAAAATAAACGCCAGACTTCTTCAAGCGTCGGTGCGGGGTCTGAATGGCTGAGGGTACTCATGGCAAGGCTCCGTGGTAGATATGCCAGTCAAGTATAGCACCGGCATAAAAAAACCTGCCAGGTCTTGGAAACCTGGCAGGTTTGGGGGCTATGAATCGCCGTGGCTATTGGTTTACGCCGTAATTGCTCAATTTCCACATCAGCGAGCCGTCCGCCGCAGGCGCGAATTGCATATCCGCCCACAAATTCATGGGATTGCCGAATAGTGGCTGGTAAGTCAAGTTGGGAATGTGCATGTTCAGATTGGAATCCAGCGTGGCGGCGGCGGAGGCGGTGGTTGTGCCGCCAGTGGTGGGGCAGGAGGCGGTGCTGGTTGCTTGAATGCCACGGGTTCTGATGTCCATGAGATATTCTTCACCCTTATTAATTTTGGAAACCACAATCCGATTGATTGTACCGGTGAAGGGTATTTCTGCCGCCTGAACATCGTTTGCGGTAATTTTCAACATGCTATTTTCAGAGATTAGTCGGAAATCATTGGCAGCACCTTGCCAACTTAATTTTTGATTACCACCAGGGAAATACACACGTGTATAACAACCTCCAATGGGTAACGCCAGTGACGCACCATCCGTCATGTAAAGGGTAATAACTAAATCGGCACCACCACCACAAGTGCTATATGCGCCTATACCAAAGCTAATCTCAAAATCACTGCCGGCATTAACGGGAAACTCCAACCGTCCCGTTCTGCCGCTCTCTGCCGTCACATACTTGACTTTCTCGCTTGCTGTGCAACTGGATTTTGGACAGTACTCATAGACTTGTAGATATTCAGAGATTTTTTCGCCAACCGTCATGGTGGCAGCATTAAACAAATAGGTATAATCCGCCGCCCCCGCCTGCGCCGCCAGCAGTGAAAAAACCGCTACGCAAGAAAAACCGCCCAAACCCCGTGTCAGAGTTTTCATAGTATGCTATCCTTTTTCGTGATGTGTGGAAAGGACTGGCAGTCCTTCAAGGACTGCCAGTCCTGAGTACGGGGAAAACTGTAAGGTTTCCGGTGTTTCCTGTCCACGCAGTCCTACTGTGGATTTCCCCCACTTAGACTGGGTGTGCCTTATAAAATCCTGCAAATACGCATAGAGAACACATAAAATGCTACAAGCGATTGAGGCTATTGTTGAATGTGACGGCACGGTACGTTTGCTGGAGCCTTTACGCCCGACATCGCCGATGCGGGCGGTAGTGACCTTATTGGCGGTAGAAGAAAACAGGACAGCTAAAAAAATCGCCGTTAGACAAGCACTAGATAATGCTTGGAATTGTGTGCAACGCAAGAAAACGCCGGAAGAGATTGATAGGGACATTGCGGCAATGCGCGGCGAATGGACACGGGCATGGGAAAAGTAAAGTCGTCTTCTGCTGTTATAGACACCAATCTTCTTATTTATTACATCAATGGTAGCTTGGATAAGGCCGCTCAATCATTTATTGATGAGGCAATAATTATGCAAGATTCAGGCATTTCTATTATTACACGCATAGAAATTCTCGGTTGGCAAGGCCATGATGTGGGGTCTTTGCATAAAACCCAAGCATTATTAACGCAGCTTCTTGAATTTCCCCTTGATCAAGCTATTGCTGAACAATGTATTGATCTGCGTCGGCAGTACAAAATTAAGTTACCCGATGCCATTATTGCAGCGACGGCGATTTATCTACAAAGACCTTTATTAACCAGAAATATTCCAGACTTTGAATTAATTGCGGGATTGATGCTACATAACCCCTTTGCAAACACCATTCACCAGGATTAAATAATCCATGCAAGTCCATGAAAAAATCCGCCAAATGCGTGTGTTGAAAGGCTGGTCGCAGGAAGACATGGCGGACAGGCTGCAAATGTCGGTGAATGGTTATGCCAATATTGAGCGCGGTGAAACGGATGTGCAAGCCTCCCGATTAGAACAAATTGCAAAATTGTTTGGCATGGACTTAATGGAATTGTTTAGTTTTGGCGAAAGAAATACGGTTTTCTCGATTGGTGATAATAATACTCACCATACTCAAAATATCTTATGTTCTCAGGAATCCGTTGCATTTGAACTGCAAAAATGCCAACTGTTGCTTCAGCAAAAAGACTTGGAACTGGAACATCAGAAAAAAGAAATCGCGTATTTACAGCAGATTGTTAAATTGCTGAGGGTGGGGAAAGATAGCGAGGTATCCATTTGAAAAAGGGAAATGGGGAAAATTGAGACGCTAGGAGGCTGTCCGAGACGGAGCGGGTGTAGGTTTGCAAACTACCCAAACGTTTTACATCATTGTAAGGATAATCAAAACCTTCGGGTCAAGGTTATAAAGCTTGACCCGCGATAAGTTAGCGCACCCACCTTAATCTCATGCAGTGAGCTTTTCGCGTAAAAAATCAACAATCTCATCTGCTGCAATGTTCTGATTATCTTTATCGCACCGCCCTTTATATTCCACCACGCCTTCATCTAAACTGCGGTCGCCCAATACAATGCGATGCGGAATGCCGATTAACTCCATATCCGCAAACATCACGCCCGGGCGTTCTTTGCGGTCGTCTAACAAGACCTCAAAACCGGCGGTGGTCAGCTCTGCGTACAGAGTGTCCACCGCTTTTTGCAAACGCTCGGATTTGTGCATATTCATCGGCAACAGCGCGACATGAAAGGGTGCTATCGCGTCAGTCCAGATAATCCCGTTATCATCGTAATTCTGCTCAATTGCCGCCGCCACTACGCGCGTTACGCCAATGCCGTAACAGCCCATGGTCATCACCACCGCGCTGCCCTGCTCATCTAAAACCGTGGCTTCCATCGCTTCGCTGTATTTAGTGCCAAGTTGAAAAATGTGACCGACTTCAATGCCGCGTGCAATGTTCAGCGTCCCTTGACCATCCGGGCTAGGATCGCCGACCTCGACATTGCGCAAATCAGCCGCTACGGGTTCGGGCAAATCCACGCCCCAATTGACCCCGGTCAAATGTTTACCGTCTTGATTCGCGCCGCAAACAAAATCAGCCACCGCCAACGCCGCGTGATCGGCGATAATCGGAATGCTTAAACCTACCGGACCGATAGAACCCGCCGAACAACCGGCTACGCTACGAATTTCCGCCTCTTCCGCAAACGCCAAAGGACTGGCAACTTGCGGCAATTTCGCCGCCTTGATTTCATTTAACTGATGATCGCCGCGCAGCACCAAAGCCACCACGCTGCTCTCTTCCACGCCCTTGACCAACAGAGTTTTTAAGCATTGCGCGGAATTAATGCGCAAAAATTTGCTGACTTCTGCAATAGTGTGCTGCTCTGGTGTCGCCACCGCTGCCATGCCGGGACTTTTGCCGCCTGGACGACCGCCTGTCGGTGGCAAAGCCGCCGCTAATTCTACATTTGCCGCATAATCGCTGTTTTCGCAATAGGCTATCGCATCTTCGCCGGAAGCAGCCAGCACATGAAATTCATGCGAAGCACTGCCGCCAATGCTGCCGGTATCCGCCATCACAGCGCGAAATTTCAAGCCCATACGCGAGAAAATCCGCGTATAGGTGCGATACATCAAATCATAGGTTTGTTGCAGCGATTCGCTGTTTAAATGAAACGAGTAAGCATCTTTCATAGTAAATTCTCGCGCTCGCATCACGCCAAAACGCGGGCGAATTTCGTCGCGGAATTTGGTTTGAATTTGATAAAAATTCACTGGTAATTGCTTATAACTACGCAGCTCGCGCCGTGCCAAATCGGTAATCACTTCTTCATGCGTAGGACCTAAACAAAATTCGCGCTCATGGCGATCATTGAAGCGCAACAGTTCTGCGCCATACTGCACCCAACGCCCTGATTTTTGCCATAATTCAGCCGGCTGCACGACCGGCATCAAGACCTCCTGGGCACCGCTGCGATCCATTTCTTCACGGATAATACGCTCAACTTTACGCAATACGCGCAAGCCCAGCGGCAGCCAAGTATATAAACCGCCCGCCTCAAGTTTGCGGATTAAACCAGCACGCAACATAAGTTGATGGCTGATGACTTCAGCATCGGCGGGAACTTCTTTTAGGGTTGCCAGCAACAACTGAGAGGTTCGCATATATTTTGTTTCCTTTTATGACGATGTTTAAGCGTTGAGTTTTCTCTGTTTGGGATAAGATTAATGGCATTATAGCTGATCATAGAAGATTTTTTACGGTCGCAGTGCGTGCCAATAAAAAAGGGCGCGTCCGCGCCCTTAAAAAGCAAATCAGCTTCGTGGATAGCGATGCCCGCATGATGGGCAAGAAAGGCGACTTTGACTACCGTTACAATGGGCAAATCAGCGTTGACAGTGACCAGCAAGTCATCATCGGGCAGCACCTCAGCCAAAACGCCAATGATAAGCAAGAAGTCAAAACGGCTCTGGAAAGTATCGAGAAAAATACGGAGATGATGCTGCCAGAGAAGATGAGTCTGGACAAGGGATTTAAGTCTGGCAAAAACCTGCTAGTCTTGGAGCAAAGCGGCGGTCGAGTAGTCCGAGGGAACTTCCCCCTCAGCCTCTCACAGAACCGGACGTGAGACTCTCGTATC
>CAZOSP010000174.1:0-5022 GCA_964582525.1 uncultured Thiomargarita sp.
GATTATTTTGGTGGACGGTATTCCGCAAATGAACCCGCAACGCAACAATTATATTTTGCCGCAAATTGCTGTGCCTGTAGAAGCGATTGAGCGCGTTGAAGTGGTGCGTGGTCCTTTGTCGGTGATTTATGGTGATGGCGCGTTTTTTGGCGCGATTAACATTATCACTGATAAAAAACGCATTGCTCAAGCAGAAAAAAATCAACAAAAACAAGAAGATTTAAGCGACATTCAGACCACGCTGTCTGCTGGTTTTGGTAGTCAGGCAACGGGCAAACTGTATGCGCGTGTCAGTGGCGGCAATAAAGCGGGCGATCTGTTCTACACGCTGACCGCTTCACATTACAGCACGGACGGCATTGCGGCTGATTACCATGAGATGGTGGATGCCGGCTATTTAGAGACACTTACTGGTTTTTCTGGGACAGAAAACACCAAAGGCAAGCTACAGAACGCTGAAAATTATTTGAGCTTGAATGCACATATTAAAGACTTTTCTTTTCTTTTCAGTCATGTAGAAACAGAAAATGAGGCTTTTTTGGTCTTTCCTAACGATCTTGACGGTAATCATCAAAGGCATACGGTTAGCACTTTGGGTTTGAGCTATAAAAAAGCACTGACTGAAGCGCTGTCATTGCAAGCCCGCTTTAATTATCGTCAAAATGAACTGCTCTATGACTACATGCCCACCGCATTTATACATGCAGGTGCGCGAGCTGCTGAGGAGCGACGGCAGGGGAAAATCTATGAGGCTGAGTTGACCGGCACTTATGCACTAGAAAATGCGCGCATGATTATGGGACTGTCCTATCGCAGCATACCTGAAGTGACGGGATATATAGACGCGCCCAATGCCGGTTTAGACACGCATTATTATGAGGTCACTGACAGCATTACCAGCAACGGCTTATTTGCTCAGGTGTCTTACGATTTTTCTGATCGCTTTACTATGGTTGCAGGGGCGCGGCTGGAGCGTTTAGAAAACTACACTATCCGTACTCGCTCTATCAATGACCCCGCCGCACTGGATTCTAGCCGCGAATATGACAAAGGCAGCACGGAAATTATCCCGCGTTTGGCTGCGATTTATCGCGCTTCTGAGCAACATGCTTTTAAGTTTTTGTATGGCGAAGCCGTGAGTTGGCCTTCTTTTGATCAAAATCAACCGCAGGTGATTAATCCACGCTTGCATCAACTAGAACCAGAATCGGTAAGAACTTTTGAATTAGTTTATGATTACACCCCTGCTTCACATTTCGCGGCTAATTTCAGTGTGTTTCGTAATGAAATGAAAAATTTGATTGTGCGTTCTTTAACCTTTGATAATGCACAATTATTAGAAATTCAAACCAATTCCGGCGCATTGACGACCACGGGTTTAGAAGGCACTTTGCGTTATCGGCTTGGAAGACAATGGAATTTTGAATTGAGTGGCAGTTATCAGCGCACAGATGATACGAAAAATAATCAGGATGCCGCTTATTCACCTGAATTACTCGGTTATTTCAAAACAGCCTATCATTTCAATAAAGGACGTATGACGAAAGGCTTGAGCATTGCTTTAGATGCTCATTATGTCAGCACCATGCAGCCGGCAGTTAATTTGAACTCGACAAATAGCCCGCCTGAACGCATTGGTCAAGACGCGGATGCTTATTTTAATATGGGATTGAATTTGCGCGTAGAAGATAGACTGATTAAAGGCACATTTATGAATGTGCGTATTTCTAATGTGCTAGATGAAGAAATTCGCTATCCGGTATTTACCAGCAATGCTTGGGCTACACGCGGCTATATAGGAGAGGGGCGCAGTGTTTTGTTTAATGTCGGCATGACGTTTTGAACTTGAAAATCTTTATCAGCATCTATGGACTAAAAGTGCTATTAATCCTAGCTAAAAAAAAACTGTTTCAAGATAATACTTGATTCATTGATGTAAGCTGCTAAAGTAGCAGGGCTGAGATGAGTGTCTAGGCGCGAGTCATTGTGACGCTGTCTCTGACTGACTGATTTATTTTGCTTATTAACACAAAGGTGATTAATTTATGAGTGACCAACCCAAAAGCAGACCTAAAGTACCTGATGGCAAAGCCCGTTATTATGTAACCCGCCAAAAAGAGGCAAATGATAAGGGTTATGTAGGTTATGAAACCATCTGGGAACCCTTGCAAAAAGTGGCTGAATATCAAACGCCAAAACGTCCTTAAGCGGCTTTAGCCTAAGGAATGAGGATTTAATAATACGCCGGAACTCAAACCTGACAGGTTTTTAAAAACCTGTCAGGTTTTCCGCAAGTTTCTGGGGTTATTTAATGACCATCCCTTAGCTGTTAAAGCGTTGATTTAACAGATCATAGACATGCTCATAAGTGTATGAATTTTCTCCGCAATGAATAATTTCTTCAGCAACACGGAAACCCAGATAAGGGTGAACTTCCATGCCGTTGACTTCTATGCCGGCAGTGTCATCAATCACGCTGGCTATGCTAAAGGCAAGGCTGGCAGTCAATTCTTGTAACTTCTCGCCTTCTATGCCCGCTTCCAACAGTTTAATGCTGATTTTTTCAATCATCTCGCCCATCAATAAGGCTTGCTGCTTTTCATATTGATCGGGGTCTAGTTTTAATTCCATATATTTTCATTTTTCCTTTTAGGTATTAATGAATACTTTTAAGTATTCCTGGCATATCGAGAGTAGGTTCAACTGCGCCACCTGCTTCCATTTCTTCTCTAGTGGCGTCCCGAATATTGAGTATTTCTAATCTGAAAATCACTGCTCTGCCACATAAAGGATTATTGCCGTCAATGGTTAAGGTGTTGGCTTCTTTGTCAATTTTGGTGACAATAAAAGCTTTTGTGTCGCCTTTGTCGTTCTGCATGGTAATGGTCATGCCTAATTCTCGATAGGCTTCGGGGACATTATCTAAATGATCAGTAAACACTAAAGATTCATCTCTAGCACCATAAAGTTGATTGCAATCAATAGGGATTTCAATAATGTCACCTATTGTTTTACCTTCTAAAGCATCCATCACCGGCGGCGATAAAACTTTATTCACGCCATGTACATAGCCTAAAGGAAATTCAACACCCACTAAGACGCTATTGGTCTTTTGATCGATGACTTTGTAATTGAGTTCAACAAACTTATTGTCATCTACAACTTCTTTTATGATTTCATTCATAGTTTTCATCCATAGTAAAAAAACCAAGAGAACGCAAGTCCTCGCTACCAACCTTTTACGTCTCAGGCTCAATTCCCAAGGCGCGTAATTTAGCAGCCAGTTGTTTGGCGCGTTGTTCAGCACTGTCAGCGCGTTGCTGTTCCATGCTGAGTTGTTGCTCCGCCTTGTTAAGTTGCTGTTCCGCCTCGCTGAGTTGCTGGCGTGTTCGCGCATTTTGCTCGTCTAGTGTTGGTAGCATCTTGCCTTGCCCATCAAACCAGCGTAGCCATTCTCCATGCACGCCGTGAAACGCGCCAGTCCAAACTTGCAAGGACAAGCCGATTTCGGCAAACCACAACCCTTGCTGCAACAACGCCAGTTCATGGTAACGCCCCATGGTTAAAGCAAAAATCCGCAGACGTTGCGCATAGCGATCAAACACCACATAAAAAGGCACTTGCAGGATTTTTTCATATACCTCCCACTTGCCGGGCGGTTGTCTAATCGGTCGAGCAGATTTGCGCGAAGCCGTGCCTAAATCCTCATCTTCCGTGCCTTCGGATAACAATTCTAGGACTAAATAGGGGGCGACTTCTTCTTGCCAGACCACGTAACTGAGGCGCAACTCCTGAATCGTTTTAGCCTGCTCGGCACCAAGCACTAAAAACCAATCAGGACGCTTATGCCACAGCGGATTACGCGGATCGTAATACAGATTGATGTCAGTACCTATGTAGGTTTGTTCGGCGGGATATACTGTGGGTAGAAAAGTTTCGCGCAACAACAGGGGTTGCAAATAATGAAAATCGTCAGGCAAACCAGGCTCCTCCGGGTCTTCACTGGGCAGATCATACATAGTGGGTAACTGCTCTTTAGGCGGCAAGGGTTCGCCATCGGCAGGTTTGAAGTGCATATAAGCAGAAATGGAAGCGGGATTAATCATTGCTTTGTGCCTTGTTTAAGAACCATTCAAAGAAAATTAAGCGGACCTGCTTGAATGAATTAATCGTGGATCAAAATTTCATTATAAAGCACGCTTAAACGCTCATTCGTTTGTTTTTTCAATAAACCAAGTTTTAATAAAGTTTTAATATCTTCAGCAAACTGTCTTTTATCTCGTTTTTGCCACTCTAACAACGCTTACCGGCGTGACATCCTGTTTGGCTTTGTTTGTCTGTATAATAAAATAATTGCTTAACTTTCATTTCAGCCCAGCAAACGCCTGATAGTCTTGCAAAGCCTGGTCTTTAATCGCTGCAACAAAGGTATTAAATTCGCTTGGATTGGGTTTATTCAAATACAAAGATATTAAGGGTCCGCATTTGACTCTACTATGAAACTCCAGACGCGAGTTATTCAGCACCGGCTCAGGATTCAAAATAGATAACACTACATCTAATTTTTTTTCGGCTTTGAAGCGTGGTTTAAGGTGCATACGAATGACATCATCCTCTAATTCAAATATTTGTGTGCCGTGTAGCCAATGTTTTTGAATTAATTTCATCTCCATACTGTTCGTGCCTTTGCCAATAGTAGAGAAAGTAGAGAAAATCGACTTTGAGGTTTGGGCTTATTCGCCAAATCCCAGCGTAAGCCCCAACGCTCTCGACGTTCTGACATCCAATCTGGTGTGACGAAAATCCCCACATTTGACCGGCATAAATCAGTAAGATTTTTGTTCCGCAAACCAGGTGGCTTATGTTATGCCGAATACAGTCGCGGTCCAAGTATAAAAGTCCGATTCATAAAGTGCTTAACCTATTGGAGCGAGGACGCGACAACGGGAGAGCAAAATACCGCGAAACCAAAGAGCAAATCAAGTATTTGCAGAATAAATTGCGCCGTATCGAACAAAGTCA
>CAZOSP010000175.1:0-4872 GCA_964582525.1 uncultured Thiomargarita sp.
ACCATGAATGGGGTTAAGATACAAGGGTGCGCGACATCTTTATCGTCGCGCACGCGGGCAATGCCGACCTGTCCGCGTTCGCGCCGCAAAAAATCTGGCGCAAACCCTACCGGTCTAAGCACACCGCATCCATCCACATTACTCCAGCGCATCCACACCCACCAGACCGATGCCAAACTCACCATTCGGCTTCATCAGCACGGTAAACACCCCGGCGGGCATATCGCGCAAAATCCCACTGTCGCGGTAATCGCGTGGGTGTAGATTAGCCGCTAAACCGCGAATTTCACCCTGACGCGGATGGTCTTCCCAGTTGTTGTTGTTTTCTAAAATATCCGCAACCGGGTTGCCGGGGTACAGTTGTATCAGTTCTAAACTGGGGTCGAGTTGCCCTGATAAGCTGGGAATGCGCAGTCCGCGTAAAAGATTTTTTAAGGTGCCTTGCCCTTCAATCACAAAACCGGCTATCGCGTTGCCGTTGCCGCTTTCTACCGCGCAGCGTCCGCTGATGTTGATAAAACGGCTGCTGGGGTTGGCGGCATCTAAATCATCCGCGCCCACGATGCCAATGCCGCCGGTGCCTTGCGGCGTTGCAATCAGGGTATAAACACCGGGTTCTAAGTCAACCAACAAGGCGGCATCGGCTGTGGAACGCGGCACGAAATTACTCGGTAAATTGCGAATTTCAGTGGCACGCGAGCTTTGCATCCAGTTGTCATTGGTCAAAATCTCTTGCCAGACATTGTTAACCAGTTTGTTGAGGCTTAAACGCACATCAAGAGCGGGCGACATGGAGGGGACGGCTAATCCACGCAGCAATACGGTCTTTTGACCCGTGCCTTCAATCACGAAGCCGACAATTGCGGTTTTGGGACTGGCTTGGATGTGGCAGCGCACGCTGATGTTGTCTAGGCGGATGCTGTAATCCAAACGGAACGGCGCGGTGGTGGTGTGGGTGGCACCGTCATTATCGGTCACGGTTAATTGCGCGGTGTAATCACCGGGCGCGGTAAAGACAAAATTATCGCTGGGCAGGTGATTAGTGCGCGTCACGACGGGATTGACTAAACTGCTAATGCGCCAGTCATAACGCATAATGCTTCCGTTGCTGTCGGTTGAACAACTGCCGTCTAAGGTGACTTTTAAGCCATTGGTTATCGGGGTTTTAATGCAGGCAGTGGGCAACAAGGCAGAACCTGTACCACGCAAACCTGCTGTAGCACTTTGTCCCGTACCGTATTGCACCACTAGGTTGCCCTGTTGTAGACCGTCTTTTGTGGGGTGAAAACGCACATCCACCGTGCAGCTTTGCTGATAGCTTAAAGTACGGTTTGAGCATAGGTCATTGCTTAAGCCAAATTCAGCCGTGCCGCTTATGGCTGCCAAGTTGATAGTCAGGTTTGCTTGGCAACTGTTTGTGACATGCAGGGTTTTGCTGGCTGATTGATTGGGAACAACGCCACCAAAATCCTGAAATCCTGGAGCAAAGCTTAAACAAACACCACCACTACCACCACCACCGCTGGCTTCTTCTGAAACTTTAACAGTTTGACTGCGCTTGCGGGTTGCTCCTTCATCATCTGTTACTATCAGGGTGAGAATGTAATCACCTGGAATGGTAAAATTAAAACTAGCTATCTTGTTGGTGTGTTGTTGACCGTTAGATGCTGTCCAGAGATAACTAGCAATTGTTCCATTTGGATCATAAGAATTAGAAGAGGCTTGAACTGTGAGTGGACTAACGCCGCTGGTGGCACTGAGCGTGAATAAAGATAAGGGAGGAATTATCAGTTTTAGAGGTGGCTTAGGGGGAGATGCATAGTTGGGATTTCCCCAACAATCCAATTTGCCATCAGGAGTTAGTCCACAGTTATAGTTATTACCTGCTGTAATTTGTGTAAAATACCCAGATGGATAGGAGGCTTGTCCAACCGCGTCACTACCCCAGCAGGCTAAAGTATTGTCACTTCTTATCCCGCAAGTATGTTCGTAACCAGCTTCAATTTGAGTAAAACTTCCAGAAGGTGGTGTTGTTCGTCCATATCCTGACATGCCCCAACAAACTACGCTGTTATCGCTTTTTATCCCGCATGTATGAGCGTAACCCCCCTCGATTTGAAGGAAATTTCCCGATGGAAAAGATATTTGCCCATATTGATTATGTCCCCAGCACACCAAGCCCCCATCTAGTCTTATCCCACAAGTATGGTAATAGCCTGCTGCAATTTGTGCAAAACTTCCTGTATAGCTATTAGCTTGCCCAAGTGCATTATATCCCCAGCATTTCAAGCTATTATCCGCTTCTTTTATTCCGCAAGTATGATCAGCACCTGCTGCAATTTTTATAAAACTGCCTTGCGGGGAGTTAGTTTGTTCATATAGGTTATATCCCCAACATGCCAAACTCTTATCCATTTTTATCCCACAGGTATGGCTATTGCCTGTTGTAATTTGTATGAAATCCTCCAAAGGCGGGGAACTTTGTCCGTATCTGTTGTCTCCCCAGCAAATTACCTTGTGGTTGTCTTTCAAAGCGCAAGAATGAGAGCCTCCTGAACTAACTTGGATAAATTTCCAAGGAAACGAAACCGCTGCTTGTCCATAATGAGGTTCTGCATCATTAGAACTATTTCCTGCCCCCCAACAAACCATCTCTCCTGCTTTGGTTGTACCACATGTGTGATAACTGCCAGCACTTATGTAACTAAAACTTTCTATTGGAGATATTGCTTGAGCATAGGTATTATCTCCCCAACAAATCGTGCTACCATCGGTTCTCCACGCACAAGCATGACTATCGCCTGCTTCTAAGCGGTAAAATGCGCCACTCGGCGGCGTACCAATATTGTCTCCCCAACAAGCGATACCGCCGGTGCTGCGAATGCCGCAAGTGTAAGCACCGCCCGTCGCCAGATATATAAAGGTACCCGATTGCGCGGAGGTTTGACCGTTGCCGCCATATCCCCAGCAAACAGAGGCGCCATCAGTTTTGAGGGCGCAAGTGTGTAAACTGCCTGCACTGATTTGCGAAAAAATGCCGCTTGGTATTCTTGTTTGCCCGTAATCATTCTTGCCCCAACACACAGGGCTACCGTCAGACTTCAAACCGCAAGTGTGATGACTGCCCGCGCTAATTTTCCAAAATGCGCCGTTCGGCGGTGTGGCGCGGTTATTGGTGTTATCCCCCCAGCAAATCACGCTGTTGTCGCTTTTTTTAATCCCGCAAGAGTGGGTATTGCCGACGCTGACTTCCGTCATTAAATCCTGCGGCGGTGTCGCCTGTGCGTAGTCGTTTTTCCCCCAACACACCGCCTCTCCGCCAGCAAGCACGGCGCAAGTGTGATACGCACCTGCGCTGACTTGGACAAAGGTGACGGCAAACGCTTGCGGCGCAGCGGCAAGCAACCACACAATGAGACACAAAAAATATCTGGACATGCTTATTTCTCCTTTGCTTACTTTGAAAATTAAATTAAAGAGTATATACCAAAACTCTTTAGTGAATGCAGACTAACTTTACTACATCAATATTTACATCAGCCTATGCCTGATTCGCAACAGATTAAGGCAATGAGATAAGCGCAGGCTTGTGAGGCGAATGTTTAAAATTGGCTGAAAATAAAATTGAGTATAGTTTAATCAGCAGAAAGCGAGTGTTTTTTTGCTCTTTAAACACGGCTTCGCTGGGCGTGGCAATGACAGTAAAGCTCACGTAGGCAGCTATAGGAAAGACAAGCATTTTGAGTTTGCGTCAGCTCTTGTCTTTCCTGTAGTCTGACGTGTCTAGGTAAGGCATCCTTTTCTACGACAGGATGCGCTGAATATTTTTTTGCGAAGCGTATCATTATAACGCGATTGACGCGCTTCGTTCCTCAGTGCATCTCGCGCTTACTTCAATCGCCTGCGGCGATTTGGTAAGGCGATTTGGTTAAACGGAAGTCTGTTTTTGTCATAATTTGTAATACATGGAGCAATTATTTTTTTAATTAGTTTAAGTTTCAATAAATTAATCGTTGTTCTTAATTTTTTTAGAGAAAATAATTTTTGTATTATTTTGTTAATTTTATTTATTTTTTCTGGTAGATATTGTAATTTTTATGAATTGCCCAGTCATTTATTAGATGATATAGTGAGTTCATTCAAACGTGAAAACCCGTAGGGTTTACTATTTTCGTTGATCGCTATCAGGAGATGTTTTAGATGAGACCTTTATTCCTTATTGTTTTGTTAAATTTTGCTGTGTGGTTGGCTGATATAAATCCAGTCTATGCCTTTTTGGAAGCAACGCCGTCAACCACCAAAGGGGTGAGCGTTTCGTTAAAAAATGACAGCCTATTTTGGTATTCCACACCATTCCCAACTTCGGGGCAACTGTTATTAACCTTATCTATCAATAATTTAACCGCATTAAAAATTGCTGGTGAAGTGCGTTTGGTGTTTTTGGCTATAGCCAGCGAATTAAATTTTGATGCGCTTACCGTTGAGCCACTATTTTGTGATCTGGGGGAATTGAAGTGTCCACTGCATACAGGTTTTTATGTTGAAAATATAAGCCTTGCAGCGCAAGATAGTGCGCAGATACACTTGCTTGTCACGTTGCCAATCGAATATTGTAAAGACAAGGTACATCTTCAGGCAGCACTGTTGTTTCGAGCGCAGGATGAAAGCAATACACCTTACATAGCAAAAAACAGCTTGTATTTCAGTTTTTAGTGTAAGTATCCAGACTTCGTACTTAAAATCTGACAGCTTTTGAAAATTTGCCAAGCTCAATGGTAGGGGGTAAACGCTTAATTTTTTATTTCGTGTTTTTTGATTTTTTAGGCATCCTTCATATCCCCACCAAAGCAGTTTACACTTTTTGGCAAAAAA
>CAZOSP010000176.1:0-4800 GCA_964582525.1 uncultured Thiomargarita sp.
ATGACCACGATACAGAGATTCTCGCCAAATTGGTGCCAGTCGGGATATTTGAGCCGGTGTCTGGGGCATCCAGCATATTCTTTGGCACATCATTAGAAACCACTGACTTGATTGTAGACAGCCTTGAACTGTGGTGGGAAGAAACTAAACAACCACCCGCTTGAAGAAAATAAATTGCCATATCGATAGCAATGCGTTTGAGCAGATGTTTGGAAACAATGTCTTTGTTTGGCATTAAAAGCTCGTTGTTTGGCAGAGAAAACGCCGCGGTTGGTGGCGGGCAAACTTAGGTAGGATGCGCACGCGCTTGATACCTTCACCCGCGTGCCGTAAAAAGGCGCGACGCAAACCCTACATTGTCTTTTAGATAGGCAGACGAAAAAGAAAACCTTTGCGTAACCTCAGTTAATACTTATTGAGCTGTTCTGGAAAATAAGTTTCCATATAAGATTTCACATCAATGCCGACAATCTGCATAGATATACCAAAGCGTTGCCCGCGAATCGGTTGATTAAAGGTGACGTGAGTAAACCATTGCGAAGCGGCGAGGCTTTCTAAGATTTTCACTGGTTCCGGGCTATTGCCTTCAATTTCTACCATGCCGCCCTCAATTTTCATGCGGGTAATCCAACTGTCTTTAGGGATGAGTTCGTTAAGCCGTTGTAATAGATTAATTACGTCTTGTTCGGGAAATAAAGCCACCAGTCCGATGTCATCTTCAATGGCAAAAACCCCTTGACGCAGGGTTTCAATATCCGCAGTCTGTTCTTTTAATTGTGCGATTTGTTGCTGTAATTGATAGTGTTGATACCACAACCAAGCGGCTGCGCCAATAAGCACGAAAACAACTAAAAACAAACTGGAATAAAACCATTGCCAGCGTTGTTTGCGTTTTCTGAGTGCCTGTTGTTGTTCGGCTTGTGGCGCAACAAAACTATAAAAGCAGGCACTAGGATGTGGGTGCGGGGTATTTTGCCAAGCACTAAAATGGTTTTTACGCTGCCATTGCGCATCTGCTTCAAGCTGCAAATCCGCTTCTAGTTGTTGGCGAAAATCCTCTTTTTCGTAATCTTGTTTATCCATCCATAACCAGCGTACTAAACGATGATTTTCCCATTGGGCATAAGTAATTCCCAAATTGTCTTCATCATACAAATGCTGGGTTGCTTCACTGTCTCCTAGCATTGCCAATGGGCGCGGCAAAATTAAACTGAGATTTAAGCCTTGCGCCATAAAAGCCTGAAATAAATCATCAGCACGCTGCGCAGAAAACCACAACACCAGATAATGACCGTCGTCTTTGGGCAGGCTATGAACCGCCAGCAGCAAGGGCGCGGCGTAACCGGGCAACAACATCGGCTTTTGCAATAACAAGGCACTGCGCAGATTTTCGCTACCGACACCGGGCAAATGCGCTTGCGTTGCAATAAATTCGTGGCTCGGCAAGCACAGGGCAATATTTTTCTTCATATCGGCAGCAGGTAACAAACGCCGTGCAGCGGTTGCAATGGTTTGTATATCATCTATTTGTTCTAGTTGATAATGCTGATCTGAGTTGAGTTCAAGCAAACTTTCTTCATACAAGACTAAGCAGTAATCAAGTTTATCTAGGCGTTGCTGCCGCTTATAATCAAAATGTGGCTTTAATGAAGGAGGGTTTTTCATAATTGAATATATACTCTTGTTGCATTGTAACAGTGGGTTGTTGCCCTAATTGGCGGATACGGCGCAAACAGACGCGCCTTAATCCGCCCTACTCCTAGTATAAGATTGAGTTTTAAGCATTTAATCAAAATCCGGAGCTTCAGCTTTCAGACGGGCAGTCTACAACAATTTAGGCACGTAAAAAATCTTAAAAAAAATCAAATTGTTGCTTGCTATGTAACAGAACAATCAACTAAATTCAATGATTGGAAATATACTCATACCTGCCAGAAACTGCATTTTTTGCTTGATCAAGTTTGATGTATAGCTTGGATTTTAAGCACTTAATCAAAATCCCGAGCTTCAGGTTTCAGACGGGCAGTTACACCTGATAAACACGCTTAAAGAGGTTTCCCGCATGTTAATGATGACAGTCTATTGTAAGATGGAAGGATGGTATGGTGTAAAAAGTTTTTTGGCTTATTTTTTCTTAAGCCTTGCTGCTTTTTATGTGTTAGGTTTATTAATCATCGCCGCGGCTGTTGCTGGCTGCCTGATGTTAGCGGTGAGAGGGCTGTTTTTGCTTCGTCCCAATTGGCGGATACGGCGCAAACAGATGCGCCTTAATCCGCCCTACTCCTAGCGTTCAAGCCTTTACGATAGTTTTCAGCCGCTTGTTCTATCTCGCCCATCTGTTTAAGTAAATCGCCCAGCGTTTTGTAGGTTTCGGCTCGCGGCGACAGTCCAAGACTGGCTTCCAAATACTGCTGCGCCTTCCCCCACAGGCTGTTGCGCATGGATAACTGCCCCAGCGCTCGCAATAAGTCCGCGTCCTTTTCATGCTGTTTCAACCAAGCCTCTGCATACTTCAACTGTTGTGCGGCATTCACATTCAAATGCGCATACAGATGCAGCAAATCCTTATCCCAATGCTGCTTAAGGGTATCACGTAACAAAGGCTCTGCTAGTTCGGTCGCGCCTTGCTGCAACAAATACTGCACATAAACTTTAGCAACCGCTGGTTGCAAACGGTTCACTTTTGGCAAACGCTCCCAAACGATTTTCAAGGCTTCCAAGCTCTCTGTTCCCGCCCGCGCTAACTCGCCCTGCACGGTTTGCAATTCCAATCGCTGCAATGCTGTTTCTGATAATGCCTTGCGCTTTCGCAACTCCGGCAGTAATGCGTGCAACGCCTGCCACGCTTGCTGCGCTTCATAAGCGTGTGCCAACAGTCGCAATACCTGCGGATGCTTGGGATGTTGTTCCTGCACGGACTTGAGCGTTGTCTGTGCCAAGCTCATTTGCCGCTGCATGAGTTGCAGCTTGGCTTGCGCTAATGCTACTGCCAATCGGTATTCTGCCGGGGCGGTTTCCTGCGCTTTGCGCAATAAGCTATCGCGCTGCTCTATGTCTTGACGCTGCTGCGCTGCATAGGCCGCGCACATATAATGCAGATATTGCGGTTGGCTTTGCAATAAGCTTTTTTCCGCCGCTTTCCAGTCGCCCTCCAACAAGGCGGAAAAACCGCGTTGCAAAGCCAGCTGCGCTCGTCCGCGCATTTTGCTTTGATAACTGCTCTGCCAACGCTCAGGCAAATACCATAAAGCCATTAAGCCGCGCAGCAAAAAAAATAACCCGACAAAGCACAGCCCCAATAACACCATAAACACGGTTAAACTGGTTTCCAGCGTCCATGCGCCGCGTCCGACAATGACAAAACCCGGGTCGTCGTATGCCAGCAAAGCAAAACTAACCGCCGCTGTAAGCACTAATAAAATACTGATAAGCCACTTCATGGCATCACCTGTGTATCATCGGGTATTAAATAAGTAGGTCCGTGGTGACTGGCAGCCCGATTGATCTGCGCTAGCACCGCCAATGTTTTTGATATATCCGGCATCTCTGGGTCTAACTCAATTTCCCGCATCTCCTGTAAATCATTGCGCATAAGTGTGACGGCTTTGTTCTGCGTATCGTAATAACGCTGCATCCATTCCCGCACTGTTTTTATCTCTAAATGAAACTGCTCGGTATTGCGATTTAATAATAACAAGCGTGCTGTTTCTAACTTTACCCGCACATTGTCGCTCAAAAACGCCCGCTGTGAAGGCGACAACAAGCCCGTATCTGCACTTTCGTTATAGCGAATGACGACCAATTTGCGCATTTCGCCCCACAGCGTTGCGATAATATCGCGCCAATGAACAGAGGCAGCTTGCACTTGTGGTGTTTGTGGCGTTTTTTGTTGCACAGGCTGTTCAGCACGCCGCCCCTGCAACAAAGGCAATTCCTCAGCCGCTTGCGCATAGCCGGCTAAACGTAAAGACATGCCTTCAATATCGGGCATTTCCAGCGATTGTAATTGCTGAATATCCTTAGCCAACTGCTCGCGCACCGGCAGCAATAAAGCCCCGGCGCTGCGCAAGCGTTGATCAGCCGCGGTTAATGCCTGCAAAGCCGCGGGCAAGTCATGCCCTAAAGATAAACGCTGTTGCGCTATGCGCAGCAAATAACCCACCTCGGCAATACTCCAGTCATCTGCGTCGCCGGTGCGGCGCGTTCGGTTGTACAACTGCGTATAAGCTTGCTGCAAAGCCTGCTGCTGCTGCTCTAAGTGCTTCACCTGCTGGCGCAATTCCACCTGCTGCGGACCGCTAGTCTGCATCTGTTGTTGCAGCGCACGCAGGTCTTGCTGCAACGCATCGGAAGCCGCATTGCTATGTTGCGCTTGCGCTGACTGCTGCACCTGATTACTCTCTAACTGCTGCCAAAGCTGATAGGCAAAATAGCTACTCGCCGCGGCAATAATAAATAAAATCAACAACAACCATAGCCATCCGGTTTTTTTCTTAGGGACGGCGGCGGGCGCACGAGGCGGTAGATAGGGGGTTTCTTGCTCCTTGTCGGGCGGATCAAGCGCGGCGTATCCGCCTGTGGTGTTGTCGATATTTGATGTTTCGCTCATAAAAACTCCTAGAAAAACTATTTGTTGTATTGGCTATCCGCCTTTTTTTGCGGGCTACGGCTGGGAGTGGCTAAGCTCCAGCTTAGCCAAATCGCCGTAGGCGATTGAAGCGGCTTCGCCGCTTGGCTGACTTGGAAGTCAGCCGCTCCCAGTCAGCCGCTGGGAGTGGCTAAGCTCCAGCTTAGCCAAAT
>CAZOSP010000177.1:0-4731 GCA_964582525.1 uncultured Thiomargarita sp.
GCAGCGTCAAAGGTCGCGCCATGCTGTCAAAAGCTGGCAATGCGGTGGTTCGCGCCAAACTGTACATGTCTGCGATTGTTGCGGCGCAATATAACCCGGATGTTAAAGCACTTTACCAGCGGCTATTAGCCAAAGGAAAATCAAAAATGGCGGCACTCGGTGCCTGTATGCGTAAGCTCGTTCATATTTGTTTTGGTGTTTTGAAGCATCAAACGCAATATTCGCCAAAAACTGCGTAAATTTACACTTTCCTTGTAAAATAATGCTTGACTTGAGAGACGGTATCTACTTGGCTCGTTAGCCCGCCGCTGGAGCGCGGGCGCAAGAAAACACCGGATGTGCTCCATTTGGCAACCGCAGAGTATCACGCTTGCCAAGCGTTCTGAACGAATGACCGCCGTTTATCCACTGCCTCGGAAATCGCCGTCAGCGTGGTCGAGTCGCCACGCCTGTTTGAGCGATTGTTTGTGGTGGGTAACTGGTATATTCTTTTGTTGTACACGAGATGGTGGTGAGCAGCGAAAGGGTGTTGCACAACCGGCTGAACTTGACAGGCAATGATTATGGGAATGTACGATGACCAAGTGCCTTCTGTGGCGCAAACATTGGAAATTAGTCTACAAAAAGGCCAGTTTGAGGAAACGCATGAGTTTCATGCCAAACTGCGCGATCAATTCAAGCAGCCATTACCGGCAGGCTATGTCAAATTACTCGAATACAATACGAAAACACAGTTGTATAAGGTACAGATTCACTGGGATGAGTGGTGCAAGGAGATTGGCAAAGCCATTGGGGAAATGGTGTTGGCTGTCGAGCGGGATGCTGCTAAGCAATTATATGAGCGGGAAGACCGTTATCCTGTTTATTTGATTTTGGCGGTGGGCGGTGGCAAATTGAAAGTGAGCCTGCCGGATGTAACGGTAGGTGTTGAGGCGGTTCAGTTGCGCAGTCCGGGCAAGGATTGGGAATTGTTTCAGCTTGCGGATATTCGAGCTTGGCAAAACGCGACGAAAAACCAAGATGCTGATGCTTACCGGGCTTATTTGAATGGCAATACCTTAAAGCAGTTTGCGCCGGATATTCAGAGCAGGTTAGAGAAAATCGGCGCTACGGAGCAAGCGAATCAGCCGTCAAAGTCTTTAGTGCCTCCTAAGCAACTTTCCCGTGAAATTTCTTTTGAACGAGGTGAATTTGATACGGTAGAAGAATTTCACGCCAAATTGCGCCAGAAACTTAAGCAACCTGTGCTGGCGGGAAAGGCGCGATTGGTAAAATATGATGTAGATAAAAAAAACTATGCATTGTCTATTCAGTGGGAGAATTGGAGCAAGAAAATCGGTTCTGAACTTGGCGAGATGGTTCTGGAAATTGACAGAGATACCGCCAAAAACTTGCCGCGTGATGAAGATTATTATGTGGCTCTGAGTTTATACGTTGGGTATGGCAAGATGAAAATTCACTATAGCGAAGTTACGATGGGGGTTAATTTTGTTACGCTGTGGAGTCAGGAAGGGAGCGGTTGGAATTTAATGCAGATAAAAGATTTGAATGCTTGGGAAAGCGCGTTGAATAAAAACACTATTGGGTCTTATGAGTCTTATTTGTCAGGGAATACGCTTAAAGACTTTATAAAGACTTCAAATGATAGACTAAATATTCTGTTAGAAAAGGATAGAAAGCAGAAAAAAAAAGAACAGCTAGAAAAAGACTATGAAGAGCTTTTGGGAGAAAAAAAAGTAAATATGCGTGGTTTAGTTCTTAATCTATTGTTTATTCCAGCTTTCTTTTCTACGGTTTTTATGTGGGCAATAGGTGGTTTACCTATTGACTTTGTATTTATGCCGTTTGTGCTTCCTTTTACTCTAGGTATCCTCACGATACCTGCTTTTCATTTTCATGATCATGATAATCTTGTTAATAGTGTTTTCTTTTTTTGGCTTTGCATCCTTGTCTTATTATATTTGGCTCTAGTTTTGTCTGTATTAATCACTTATAATAATAGTTCAAATGCTGCTATTTTAGGCATTTCACTAGGTATTTTTGCCTGCTTCTTATTTTGGAGAGGTATTTTTTGTCGCTGGATGAAACGATATTTGATTCATGTTCCTGAATTTAAATCCCCACTTGCAAAAATATTTAGATGCTCTAAGAAATAAAATGCGATACCTCACCACTGAAAACCCCATGCTCAATCCAATGCTGGTAAGCCGTGCCAGCTTACAACCAATTGAAGTTGAGCAACTGGAAGAAGCCCAGCACTTACGCCAAAGCGTTGAAATTTCCGCTACGCATCAGGCGGTTATGCAGCAAGCCGCGCAGGAAACCGCCTTGCGCGCTCAGGATACGCTGTATCGGCAACTGGCAGAAACTCAGGAAATGCGCGACGGCATTCAGCAGTTGAACGCACACCAACACGCTCTGCATCATACGGCGTTACGCACGGAAAACACGCTGCGGACGCAGGTGATGGAAACGCGGGGAATGCACGATACCTTGCGGCAATAGGTGGTGGAAACGCAAGGCACTCGCTCGGATATACAGCAACTTGACCGTAATCTATACCAGCATTTTTACGGTCTTAATATTGGGTTGCAGCAAGGTTTCAGCGGCGTAACGCAAGCGATTGTCGCCGGGCATCGGCATTTGGGCGAGCAAATCACCCAGAGCTTCGGCAGTCTGGCGCAAGGACAGCAGCGGCAGACGCAAATTCTGGATGCTGGTTTGCAGCGTCTCGGCGGGCATATCGTAACCGGTTTTCAGCAGCAAATGGCGCAAATCGCTTCGGAAGGACAACTGACCCGTAAAGCCATCGGGCAGGTGGGTGAGGAATTGCACTTGACGCGCCAAACGGTCGGATTAGTCGGGGCGGTGCTGCATGAGGATTTGCAACAAACGCTGGTGGCTATCGGGCAGGTCGGGGGGATTCTGACAGACGGTTTTCAAGCGGTATTAGGCACTTTGGCGCGGGAGGGGCTATTACAGCGACAGACCATTGAGCAACTGCGGGCTTCGATGGAGCATCGCTTGGATAAAATTCACGCCGAATTAACGATCCAGTCCAAGATAATGCGAAACCCGGATTACACCCGCGCCGACGAGCATTTTCGTGCCGCCTTCTGGTACATGAACGGTTTGCGCCTGGATGATGCGAAAAGCGGTTTGGACAAGGCGTTGCATATTTTTGCTGGGCATTACCCCAGTTTGATGCTGCGCGGGTATCTGGCTTGGCTGGATAATCGGATAGACGCGGCGGAGGCGGATTTCGACCGCGCCCGCAGTCAGGCGATGAATGACGATAACCCCGCCCGCATCCGCCTAAACCGTAGCGCGGCGGCGTTGTATTTGGCGCGTTTGGCCTTTGCGCGGGAAGATTACCGCGCCGCCGGAGCGTTTTACAGTGAAGCGTATGAGAATAATCCTGAGTTGTTTTCGGCAATGGTGGAAGCGGCGGTATGCCATATTTTGCATCACCGGCATAATCAAGAACAAAAACAACGCGCATTCCAGCAAGTTGCGCGTAATTTGCAACGTGACCAAATGGGCAAAATGGAATACCGCTTTTGGTACGCGCTGGCTTTGGAGTTGTCAGGCTATGACGCGCAAACCGCGTTGCAGGCTTTGCGCAAGGGCTTGGGTTTGATTGAAAACCGCCATGCTGCGTACAAGAGAACTAAGATTATTCATGCGGAATGGTATCAATTGAATCCGCGCATGGTGGGGGGCTTGCTGGAATTGATTCGTGGCGAGGGAGATTTGGGATGGCTGGTTGTTTAATACGAACACATCGCCCCTGCATACCGCGTAGCCCGTAAGCCGTAGGATGCGCTGAGCGTCTTTTTGCGAAGCGCATCGTTTACCGTGATTGATGCGTTTCTCCAACCGGTAAACACGCCCATAAAAAACCTGCCAAGTCTAAAAGACCTGGCAGGTTTTTTTGTGGCGAAGTGCTACACTATCTAAAACCAAGCAGACACCCAAGCACGAAAAAATCCGTTTACATTGAAACCAGCCGAACGATGGGTTTCGGCGCGGCAAATTCCGTATCAAAATTAAGCATCGCGGCGCGCCTCTACCCATCCTATGCTTGCTCAAGGCCGCCCCCCGTCGGGCTTTTTGGGTTTATTTTTGGGCTAAGTGGCGGCGGGTGTCGGCTTAGCTCAGGCGTTATGCGTAAAAATTAAGCAATTACAATGGATTTTGAACTTGTTGAAGACATCACGAATATTGAACCTATCGCGGTAGGCCGTGGCATCCGTGATTTATTGCGCTTACAAAAGATGTACGGCAAGGGCAATTGGAGAAAATTGAAGGGGTTTGCGCATGTTCGCTTGAAAAATGGCGCTGTCCGTATGGCTGAAATACATTGGTATGAGGCTCATGGTATCGGCAAAAAAGAATTTAAGATTAAATTTCCACTGCTTGATTGACTATCACTATGCCTAAAGTAACACAAAATTTACGTTTTGCTGTCTGCATCAGCAATACCGATTATCCGGCATCATTGGAGATGGGTAAAATTTATCAGGTTATTCCTGATGCAGAGGCGGAATCGCTCGGCTATATCCGTATCGTAGATGAAAGCGGAGAAGACTACGGTTATAGCCATGAGCGGTTCTTTGCCATCGATATTCCTCTTGCCTTGCAGGAGGCTTTAGCAAAAGCAGAGTAAAGCCCGCGTAGCCAAGTAGATACCGTCTCTCAAGTCAAGCATTATTTTACAAGGAAAGTGTA
>CAZOSP010000178.1:0-4690 GCA_964582525.1 uncultured Thiomargarita sp.
TATTGACACAGAGGGACTGCGCAATGCGGGGGTGTTTATTTAGTGCGAGTTGCCTTAGGCTTCAGCGATGCCCGCCTGTTGCTGTTTCCGGTCAAATCCATGCGCGGTATTTTTGCTTGGGTGACGTGTCCGGCGGTGTTGAATCGGTATTTTCAGGATTTAGATTCCCTTCGACAAACTCAGGGAACGGTGATTCGACTGGACAAAGACACCCCCAAAGTGCCGAATAACTGCGGTTTGTTTATTGGCAAAGACAAGAAGAAACTCATTCTCGAAGAATACAGTTTTGATGCGGATAATGCGGATAAGTTGGTCACAGAGCTTGCCGACAGACTCGCTAACTTGTTATTCAAAGACGACACTTACCGCCAAGCTAAACTCAAAACCGACTTGGTGGTGCTGCCTGACAATGCGTTTAGCGATTTCGTGACGTTATCGACCGAAGTGATTACCCGCACTAAAATCAACAACGAAACTGGCACGGTGCAAACCGGCGCGTTGTTTACTGAAGAATTTCTGCCCGCCGAAAGCGTGTTGTATTCGCTGGTGTTGAGCGGACCATTGTTTATGAAGGACAAACTGCTGCAAGCTAAACACAAGGAATTTGCTGATTTTCTGGATGAGAAAAATAAGCCCAATGCCGCGAAAACTGGCGACCTGTTCAAGTTGTTCATGGACAAAACCCCGCTGTTTCAACTCGGCGGTGATGCCAGTTTGGGCAAGGGGATTGTTAAAGCCGTGTTTGATAAGAAAGATGAGAAAAAGGAGAAACAAGCATGAGCGAGACTTTAGATCAGCAACGCGCTAAACACGCTTTTAAGTCCGTGCGCAAAGTAATTGATGATGATGCAGCACGGAAATCCGCTGATAAACCTGATAAAAAGGCGAAAGAAAATGCTGGTAAGTACAAAGGCTACGCCAAAAAAGTGCCAATGATGATTAAGACCAATGGTTTGGGCGCGGCGTTGGCATTTATGAAAAGCAAAAGCAAGAAAGAACCGGCTTACGGCTTTCTCCTGCAAGCTACAACCGACTGGCTAAAAAAAGCCGACACCACCGCCGACGTGTTCACCGACAGCAGCGATTTGCTGGAAAGGCTGGTAGAACAAAATTCCGATGACTACCGCCGTGTGACATTGGAAACATTGGCTTTATTCGGCTGGCTGAAGCGGTTTGTGGAAGCGGAAATTGAGAAAGAAGAGGAAGGAGACTGAGATGCCTAATTCACATGGTACTCGCCCACATCCCACGCCGCCTGAGCAAAAAATTTTTGCGCCTAAAGACACGCTGGACATACTCAAAAACAGCACGGTAGACAACTATGCGCTGTACCTGCAACGGTTAGCGATACAAGTAACAAGAGGTGATGATAGGGCTTTCCGTTTTTTCTACGAAGCAACGGGTGAAAAAAATGTCCTTGCCAAAATGCAAAAAGCAGCCGTTTCATTCACTAAACTGGAATCTTTGCTTGAAAGCCTGAAAACCCGCCAAGCCGCCCACCTGCAAACCCTGTGCGGTGATTCTAAAAGACAACTCCAATTTAAACCCGATTGGCGCATGATTGTTGGCTTGGGCGGTGATTCGGTGTACGAGACTTCGATTACCCTGCACCATGTGTACGGCATTCCCTATATTCCCGCCAGCGCGCTCAAAGGCGTGACCCGTTCTTGCTGGATTCAGGGAGCATTCGGTTATGATGAGCAGGCGGAAAAAGACGCGCTGAAAAGTGCCGAGTTCCGCGCTGTGTTCGGTGGTCCGAAGGACAAAGATAAACAAGGTCGGGAATTGCCCGCCCAAGCCGGTGACATGGTGTTTTTCGATGCGTTTCCGCTGGCTTTATCAGAAAACAGCATCGAAGTGGACATCATGAATCCGCACTATGGCGATTATTACGGCGAAAGTTATGACGATAAGAAACGCCCGCCCAAGATTTGGCCTACCGACACCCAAAACCCCGTGCCGGTGCATTTTCTCACGGTTGCCAATACTTCTTTTAGCTTTGCTTTCGGTTGCCGTCCGGGGATAAAAAACGCCGCCGAGTTACTTGAAAATACCGAAAAATACTTGCGCCAAGCTCTTACTACGCACGGCATCGGCGCAAAAAGCGCGGTGGGGTATGGGTATATGCGATGCTCTAATTCCTGATTCACGCCGATTTACATGATGACGCAGATTAAACCTCAACAGCCAGATAGCCTGCCGTGCGGCGCATAAAAACATTATATTCTTATATTATAACTTTTTGAAATTAAACTATTTTTTGCTATACGCGCATAAACAACTATAATTATCAGTGTCAAATTCAAGCCGATGATCGACGGTAAGCATTCACATCCCTCTCAGTAAAAACCTGACAAACCTTGAAGACATGGCAGGTTTGGGGCCTGAACGGTTACCATCGACGGGCTTAATCAACATGACGGCAATCACTATACCCATTAGGAGGTTTACAAATGAGCGCGTTAGCAGAAGTTTTACCCGATACACTGGAAATCAATGGCAGAGTCATTGAATTGAATGAAGAAGGTCATTTAATTCATTATGATGATTGGAATGAAGAGGTGGCAAAAGCGTTGGCTGAACAAGATGGTTTAGAATTGCAAGAATGCCATTGGAAAACTATCCATTTTTTACGTGATTATTATCGAGAATATGAAATTCCTCCTTCTCCGCGCATGGTGATTAAAAGCATTGGAGAAGATTTAGCGGGCGGCAAATGTTCTCGCAAAGATTTAGAGCATTTATTTCCTCTAGGCGGTTGTAAGCACGCCTGTCGTTTGTCCGGCTTGCCGGAACCCTTCTGTCGAGGCTGTTAGTCTTGGCATTACCCGAACATCAATCTCCTCTTTTTTATCAGCGTCGCGGTCAATCTGGCACGCCGCTGATATTGCTGCACGGCTGGGGCTTTCAGCATCAGGTTTGGGACGCGCTGACCAGCCTCCTAGAACCGCATTGCCCAAGCTACGCGGTTGATTTGCCCGGCTATGGACAGAGTGCCGCACGACTTGACGATGATCTCGATAGCTTAACCGATTGGCTGGCGGCTCAACTGCCTCGCGGCGTGTGGTTAGGCTGGTCACTGGGCGGTTTGTTGGCAATCAATCTATGCCTGCGCCATCCCGACAAGGTGCAAGGGCTTTATTTGGTCAGCACAACGCCGCGTTTTCTGCAAGCCGCAGACTGGTCTCATGCCATGCAAGCGCGCATCTGGCAGAGCTTTAGCGAACAATTACAAGCTCATCAGCGCAACACTTTGCAGCGTTTTCTCGCCTTGCAAGTCAAAGGCGATACGCAAGCGCGTGATCTATTGCGCCCGTTGCGCCGTCACTTTACGCAAGCACCCATGCCGTCCACCGAAGTCTTAGCGCAAGGCTTGCGACTGCTAGGCGACAGCGATTTACGCAGTCAAGTGTCAGCCTTGCGCTGCCCCACCTGCTTAGTGCTGGGCGCACGAGACGCGCTAGTGCCGCTTGCCGTCAAAGACGCTTGGCGGGCGTTGCTGACGGATACCCCCGCGACGATCAAAATTTTTCCCAACGCCGCGCACATGCCTTTTGCTTCACACCTTGAAGCCTTTGCCGATCACCTCTACCATTGGCTACATGACAACCTCCATCCCCCCACAAAATTGCGCGCTGGCGATTGATAAAGCCCGCATGATTGCCGCTTTTAATCAAGCTGCTCCCCAATACGAAGCCGCAGCCCGGCTGCAAAAAGAAATCGCCCAGCGTCTGCTAGAACGTCTGCACAATGCTAATGTGCAGCCGCACATCGTGGTTGATTTGGGCTGTGGCGTAGGCACGCTGACCCGTGAACTGGCGCGGCTTTACCGCAAGGCGCACCTATACGCACTAGACATCGCCCCGGCCATGCTTGCGCAAGCGCGGCAACAAGCACCACGCTGGTTTTCGCGGCAGCATTTTTGCTGCGCGGATGCAGCGCGTTTACCGCTCGCCACCGCTTCGGTTGATCTGCTGGTTTCCAACCTCATGCTGCAATGGTGTACGGATTATGCGCAGGTGTTCAAAGAATGTGCGCGGGTGCTAAAACCCGACGGCATGTTGCTGTTTAGCAGCTTTGGTCCTGATACGCTGAAAGAACTGCGCGACAGTTGGGCAGTGGTGGACAATGCGCCGCATGTCAACGCATTTGTTGACCTGCACGCGCTCGGTGATGCCATGCAGCAAGCCGGTCTGCGCCAATCAGTCATGGATGTTGACTGGCTGACGATGACTTTTGTTGACCTACCCAGCGCGTTGCGGCATTTGAAAAAAATCGGTGCGCACAATGTCCTCAGTCAACGCTCACGCGGTTTGCTAGGCAAGCAAAAATACCAGCATTTGCTGCGAGCATTAGCCGCCTATCAACACGCCGATGGACGCATTCCCGCCACTTATGAAGTCACCTACGGCTATGCACTAGGCACGGCATTCCCGCAGCAACAACACAGCGACGGCAGTGTGCATATTCCCCTAGCAACCCTGCGGCGTTAAGCGGGAGTGGCTGACTGGGAGTGGCTGTCTGGGAGTGGCTGACTTCCAAGTCAGCCAAGCGGCGGAGCCGCTTCAATCGCCTACGGCGATTGGGCTAAGCTGGAGCTTAGCCACTCCCAGCGACTGTCTGGGAGCGGCTGCCTGGGAGCGGCTGACTTCCAAGTCAGCCAAGCGGCGGAGCCGCTTCAATCGCCTAC
>CAZOSP010000179.1:0-4532 GCA_964582525.1 uncultured Thiomargarita sp.
GCGGATGTTTTCTGTGGCAGGCACATGGCGGCGCACCTGTGGCCAGCGCGAAGCCGCCAGCCGCTCACGCAAGGCGTTCAATTCCGCATTGATTTTTAACCAAGCCTCATGCAGATGGTATTTATCGGTTTCTAGCGCGTCGGGTTGCGCGTGAAAAACAGAAGCCTGTTGCCTGAGCCACTTGAGCAGGTTTTGGTAATCCTGTTGACTGTCGGCTGCGCCCGCCAGTGCGTAGGCTATCGGCTGTTTGACCAACGATTGCTCAAAAGCGGGTTTGTTCATGCCTGCGGCGAGTTGTTCGGAAAGTGTTTCAAGTTGTTGACGCAGCGCGTTATTTTCGTTTCTGAGAAGGTCGAGTTCGCTATGGGTGGACATAATATTGTTCTCGCTTGCTATTAGCTGATAGGTGGTAGGTGGTAGGTGATAGGTCATCTCGCTCCCACACCCAGCGTCTTGCTGCGCTCGTTCCCAAGTGCCACTTGGGAATGCGGCGCGAACGCGGATAAGTCGGCATTGCCCGCGTGTGCGCCGAAGATGGCGCGCACCCTACCGTGCTGATTTGCGATCTTAACTTAAATAAAGCATACCACAGTGCTTCAGATAAATAATTTCCAAAAACCTGGCAGGTCTTGGAGACCTGTCAGGTTTGCTTCAGGCATGTAATTATCTGAAAATCTATATACTTCTGAGGTTAAAGTTTTCGGTTTTTAGAGTTTGAGTTTTAACGCTCTTTCAAGCCCACTTAAAGTTCAGTAATCCGAAAAGTTGACCGTGAGAAGTATAATTCAATACTTGTCATTGCCTTACGGAGAAATTATTATGCGTCTTACTCATACAAGTCTGTTGTTATTGAGTTTAGCCACCGGTCCGGCCTTTGCCGGTGAATTGGAAGACCAACTGAAAGCCGCCGGGGTGTCGGATGACACCATCAAAATTCTGGTGGAACAAGGCAAGTACACTTCTGCCGAGCAGCTCATGCTGCCAGTGGAACGCCTGGAAAAACGCTTGGACAAGCTGAATATTCCGCCAGCAGAATTGGATTCGGTACTCAAGCTATTTGGGCAGATCGAGCAGGATTTCAGCAAAATGAAGTTGGACGAACTGCTGGCTCATGTGGCCGGCAGCCCTAACGATGAGGCTGGCATCAAGGCACTACGGGCACGGCCTGAAGTCATACAGGCCGAGACCGAAACTGCAAAATGGGCAGTCACGCAGGGCAACAAGTTAGATGCTGCTTTGACTCTGGCTTACCTGGACTACCTCAAAGCGGGTTCCCCGGATTTGCTGTTTCGCGGACAGGTCACCAAAACCCTGGATGACGCGCTGGGTAAAACCGACGTAGTGCGGGAACATCCCCTGTTGGACGAAGCACTGGGGCAAGATGGCGTGGACAGCAAGGGGTTGGATTGGAGTAAAGTACCGGAAGAAGCGCGCAAGGCATTGCTGTGGGCAAAAATGACCCAAGACGACTATTTCCCGCGTAACCCGGTGCGCGAGGTCAAGGCGTTTTACCGCGAGGCCATGCAAAGCCCTTACGGCGAAAACGTGCAGGAAATCGTCAACCGCTACAAGGCCGCGCTGACCAACAACCAGGCTGACGCGGTGGCGGTCAACAATATGACTTTGCCGTAATTCGCGGCAGTCCTTAAACCTTCCAGGTCTTCAAGACCTGGAAGGTTTTTGGTTTGAACGGATGAAATCAAGATGCCCTTCTCCAACACGCAAGCCATCAATCAACTGGTATGCCGCCAGCCGCCACTGGCACAGGCGGAATTATTGGATTTCGCGCAATTCCTTGTCGCCAAATACCATGCCGGGCCAAGTCAACCGGACACGCGGATATTGTGCGTGGGGGAACTCCTGGCAGAACTAGGCGGCACACAGCCGCAACTTGAACCGGTTCCACGTCGGAGGGAGTCCCCTCATGCACCTTCTGCTCCGACCACAGTCTGCTCCGACCACAGTATTCGCCCTATACGCCAGCCTGGATTTAGGCCCTGGCGGATATGCTCCGTGCAGTTCGGCGCAAGCCAAGTCGGGAGTCCGTGAGTTATTGCAGAATAGCTTATTTTGGAACAACCCTTACTTAACGAACAATGGGAGAAAAACATGAACACCGTTAAGCAATTTTTCCTTGATACCCTGGCCCAGCAACCTGACGACAGCAGCCAACAGGAGTTGTTGCAGGTCTTGCTGAATGTCTTGACCCAGCGGCAGGTGCAAGCAGACCGTCCGCGCCCTGTTGGTCGTATATACTACAGCGGACGTTCGGACGTGTCGCAACGTACCAAGGAACTTCTGTTTCAGAAACAACTGCAAGCGGCCCGTGAGCGCAGCGCATGAGCATCATCGCCGATACCGGCGTGATTTACGCCTTTTATGATGGCAGCGACAGCCAAGTAGGGTGCGCACCGTCTTTTTGGTGCGCACGCGGACAATGTCCAATTGCCCTCGTTCCCAAGCCCGGTAGGGTGCGCGACATCTTTTCGTCGCGCACGCAGGATGATGGCACGCTGCCGAGCATTCGCGTTCGCGCCGCAAAAAGACGCGGCGCAAACCCTACAAAGGCTAAAAGATAAATCAAGCAAGCTTGACCTGACACCCACTGCCCTGCATTTTTGCCTCAATAACACAGGATATTGGCGTAAAATTCAGGCATGCTTACCTATTATCTAATTTATAAAATCAATTTAACCTGATAACTTAATATTAAGCAAGTAATCTCGCATTCTTTAGGCAGAACACTATTCCTCATGCTATCACTGTCTTTGCACCATCTCAACAACCCAATCAGGTAAAACACGACTTACGGAAATCGGCAATTTAATGCGGTGTTTGCATTATTCCATTCATGCGGAGCGGGCGTATTGTGATTGGATTGTGCGGTTTTATCACATACAGGCGCGGGAAACATTGTTTAACCAGAAAAGAGCGTTGAAGATACTTAATCCATCTAGCAGTGCAGGCGAATGTAGCGGATGATAGGCAGAATCAAGCGTTTAATGTAGTGGTATATCGCTTTTTGCTCATACGCCAAATCACTGTCAGCAAAAGCAAAAGCGGCAGCATAGCGATTAACAAATATTCGCCGATGGCAGCGATGCCTGTTTTGCCTTGGGTTTTACTGAAGTGCTGACTGAGTACACGAGTCTCGGTGAAGGTAATGCTTTTAGCCCCATTGAGCCAGCGCATTCGTTGGATGGTTAAAAACCAGCCGGCTTGGGTGTGGCGGATTGTTTCCAGACTGTCGAGGGGGTGGCAAGTGCCGCAGCGCATTTTTTGTAAGCGCAGCGGGTAGGGACGGCTGGCTTCGAGGGCGGCTAATCGCGCTTGTTCGGCTTGCGCTTGGGCGATGCGTTGACGTTCACGCTCGGCTTCGGCGGCGCGTTCGGCTTCGATTTCGGCTTGTATGCGTTGGCGTTGTTCGGGATCGGTGAGGATGTTTTGGGGTTGGTATTCACGGGCATCCATTTCCGCCCAACTACTCAACGGTGTAGCCGCAAGTATGAGCAAAAGTGGCAGCAGTTGCTTAATCACGATCTAAGGGTTGTAGGCGATGGCGGGGTATTTGTGGCACTTCTAACGCGCTGAAGCCGTCTTGTTGGTCGCGTTGCGGCACGGGAATGGCGACGTGTTCAGTGGATAAGCCGTCTTGTTCAAGTTTGCTGCGAATTTCTGCCAGCTCAGCGGCGTTGGGCATCCGTCCGGCATATTCGCGGCGCATCCGTTCAATGTCAGTTTCTGCGTGTGCAGAGGTGACGCGGGGCGGGGTGGCTTCTTGTAGGGCTACGCGGTGGGTGATGTCGGCAAGGTGTTGCCAAGGATTGTGCGCAATCTCAAAACGTGTGTTGGTCAGGGTTAAGTCCTGTAATAACGGGGCGGTCCAGCGTTGCACGAAGGTGGCAATAAAATCCCCAGCGGAGAAATTCGCCTGTGGGGTTTCGGCGGCGGGAATAGGGTGTTCAGCGGCGCGGGCAAATAGCCAAGCGGTAAATTCCAGTTGTACTGCTGCATGGTCGGGTAGGTCGCCAAAGCCTTGGGCTTTTTCTAATCCGCAGGCGCGGTAGCATTCTGTTAATTTGCGTATTGTGTCGCCGTGCAGTGTGCCGTCAATGTAGGCACCGGTGTTGATATGCGGGTGTGCTATGCCGGGAATGAGGAATAATCGGCTATAGAGGGGGAGGAGTTGTGCCGCGTCTGGGTAGGCGTTGAGGCTGTTGCGTAAGGCGGTGAGCGGTTCGTCTAAGGGGTAATCCAACTCGTTTGCCAGTTCTGCGAGGTCGTCTGCGAGGTCATCACGCAAAGCGGTTTGCGCGGCAGTCTCTTGCGGCGGTAGAAAGGCGCGAGCCAGACATAGCCGAAATTCGGCTTTTTTTGCGTCCATTGATTTTTTCCTTTGATTAAAAAAGCCTCATAGTGCTTGATGAACTATGAGGCTTAATCAGTTTACACGCTTAACGACAAGTCGAGAGGTCTAGCTTTTGTTCGCCGAAGCTGTTGATAGTATTGGCGATAAAGATAGCCAGTGCGAG
>CAZOSP010000180.1:0-4382 GCA_964582525.1 uncultured Thiomargarita sp.
CGCGAACGCGAATGCCCGGCAGTGCGCCATCATCCCGTGTGCTTCGACGAAAAGAGGTCGAAGCACACTACCGGACTGGCATTATTTTGTGGTCATTCCCAAACGGACGTTTCAAATCTGTTAAAATGCCTAGGTGCGGATGGCAAGTCTGCATCAGCCAGAAAAACCTGCCCGATTTATTGCGGGTGCTTTTTTACTGCGAGTTCCTTATCTGTCTTGTCTCAAAGGAGAACCTCATGTCCGTTACTTACAATCCTAAAGTGTTAGAAAAAAACAGCAAACAAATGTATTGGTCTGCTGATGTTGCTACGGTGTTACTGCCAGTGGTTGGCGTGGCGGTGGGCGGCATGTTGGGTTATGCGCTATTAAAAAGCGTGGGCGCGTTGGCAGGCGGTGCGTTGGGCGGATACTTAGGCTTGCAATACAGCGATGTCAAAGCCACTGCGCTGCGCTCGCAAGCGCAAACGGCTTTGTGTTTAGCGGAAATTGAGAAAAATACCCGTCATACCTCTTGAGCTAACGCCGAGCCGGCAACCCGCAGCTTTGGGCGCGGGTTACTTTGCCTGAGCGAGAGCTTCGGGCAAGGCTTCAATACCTAATGCAGGCAATAACTGCCCGGTATTGCCGAGCAAGCGATAAACGCCGATAACTTCTGCATGACGCGCATTGACCAAGGCACTTTTGGCGTTGTACAACTCGCTTTTAGAATCCAGCACATCCAGCAGACTACGCTGTCCCAGTTTGAATTGCTGTTCATAAGCGGTCACCACTTCTTCGCTGGCTTCTACGTGTTTTTCCATATACGCAATGCGCTCGCGCAAGGTTTGCAAAGCATTCCAAGTCAGGCGCACGTCTTCTTCAATACGGCGTTGAGTGCGTTGCACAGCGGCTTTTGCCGCGCTGACCCGTTCCGCAGTTTCCATGCGTTTGGCTTGATTCGCGCCGCCGTTATAAAGGTTGTAGCGCAACCGCAGCATAGCCGTTAAATCATTGTTTTTGAACTCTACGCCATCGAGATTATTGTTGCGACTGGCACTCAGTTCGACATCTAATGTTGGCATCAGGTGAGAACGCGCTTGGTCGTAAGCTGCTTGCGCTGCGGCTAAGTCGCTGTTGCTGGCTTTTAATAGGGGATTGTGCTGCATGGCTTGGGCTAAAGCGGTTTCTAAATGCGCTGGCAGCACTTGAAAAACCGCCTGATGTTGTGCTTCTTGTAAATCATTGGGCAGTTCGCCCGTGATGCGTCGGTAATTGCTTTCGGTGTCGCGCACCTGCCCTTGATGTTGCAGCAAATTAGCCACTGCCAAAGCTTCCCGCGATTCGGCTTGTTTGACATCGGCTTTGCGCCCCGCGCCCTTTTGGAAAAGTTTTTCGATTTGTTGCAAGGTTTTTTGATGCACAATTAAATGGTCTTTTGCCAACTCAACTAAGGTTTGACGGCGAAACGTGTCCAGGAACACTTCAACCGTGCGCAGTACCACTATGTCGCTGCTTTCTTGGACGCGATGAGCAAATGCTTCGACCTGCGCCCGTTGTTGGGCAGTGGCATAACGGGTATCAAAGCCATCAAACAGCATTTGTTGAAGGCTGATGCTGGCTTCGCGGCGCATCAGGCTAAGATCATCGGCGTTATTGATGGTGGTGGTGATGTTATCGCTGTTTTCCCAGCCGTAGCCTAGTTGAATATCGAGACTCGGCAGATAACCCGCCTGAGCTTGGCGTAAGCTGTAATCCGCAGCGAGACGGCTGCGGGTCATCACTTCGATATCCGGATTGCTATGCAGAGTGCGTTCAATCACCTGTTTTAAGGTGTCTGCTTGAACTGTGTAAGCACTCAATAAACTGAGAAAAACACCGCCTATTTTAAGTAAATTCATATCACCATTCCTTACCGTTTATTGTCATAGAAGTCACAGAAGGAGAAGCAGACCGTAAAGCACAGCCAAAACGCCGCCAGCGGCAGCGCGGCTAAGTCTAGCGATGAGCCACTCCCAAGACAGATTGATTAAAACACAAATTGATGAATGTCCGCGTCAACTAACAAGGTAGCCGTGCCTAATTTGTAAGTGATATAGCCATTGCCATTATCGCCGAGATTTTGCCAGCCCTGCGCGGCAGAAGTGACGCTATTGCTGCTGTCGCCATCAATAATCAGCGTGTTCTGCTCATTGATCGCCAGCACATCAGCCATTTCTAAAATCAGGCTGTTATTGTTACCGTTTAGGGACATGCGTTCAATACTGCTGAGTTGTAATTGTTGATCAGCGGGCAAGGCACGGTTACTAATAAAATTCACACTTTGTCCGCTACTTTGTAGCTCAATGCTATCAAAGCCCGTGCCGCCATTAATCATATCAGCCGCTTGACTGAGGTCTAGATCAAAGTTGTCGTCGCCTGCCTCGCCGTTGAGCAAGTCGCGCCCAGCACCGCCGTCAATCACGTCATTGCCCGCGCCGCCGTTGATAATGTCATTGCCGCCTCGCCCCAATAAAATATCATCGCCATCGCCGCCATTGATTAAATCCACCCCATCCGTACCGCTCAGGGTCGCGCCTCTGTCATCGCCTTGCTGCACATTGCTGGCAGCGACACGCACATCGGCACTGCTGGTCACACCGGCGGCATCGCTGACAGTGTAAGAAAACGTCACATTGTCATTTTGTATGTGCTGAAAATCTGCATAAAAATTAACCTGTTGGCGATCCAAGCTGAGACTTAATCCAGGATTACCCAAATTATCCACGGCGGTCAAACGCAAATTTTCTCCCACATCATTGCCTACAAGCTGGCTGGCGGAGATTTGCACAGGTGCGTTAAAAGGCAGTTGCAAAGCGTCAGCATTCGCTTGCGTGGCGGGTGGAATAACCGTGACCTGCACATTTGCCGTATCGCTGAGTCCCTGCGAATCGGACATGCGATAAGTAAAATTGAGCTGTCCTTGAGACATCTCCGCGTCAGGTATGACGCTGATCAAGCCAGAAGCGGGATCAAAACTGACCTGCCCGTTGGCAGCTTGACCAACTGCCGTGACTGTCAGCGGCTGCCCTTCGGGATCGACATCATTCGCCAGCACATCTACCACAGATAGCTGCAAGCGATCACCCGCATTCACGGTAAATTGATCGGCTTGTGCTTGAGGGGCTTGATTTTGCTGTTGCAACAACACGCGGGCATTCGCCGTATTACCCACACTATCCGTCACGGTATAAACAAAACTCCCCGATCCTTGCGCAGTAAAACGGGCATCGGGAATAAACTGTACATTGCCCTCAGCATTCAAGCTGACTGTGCCATTCACCGCCTGCCCCACTTGCGTCAACGTCAGCGCGTCTCCTTCGGGATCGCTGTCGTTACTCAACAAACTCGCCGACGAAAAAATCTGCGTGCCGCTGCCCTGTACGGTCAGGTTATCATCAACAGCGATAGGCGCGGCATTGGAGAAATGAATATGGGCTGTCGCTGAAGCCGTGTTGTTATTGCCGTCACTGATGACATACACAAAACTGCCGCCTTGGTCACGCGCAAAATTTTCATCAGGGGTAAAGATGACCTCATTATTTGTGTCTAAGGAAACGCTACCATTCACCGCCTGCCCCACTTGCGTCAACGTCAGCGCGTCTCCTTCGGGATCGCTGTCGTTACTCAACAAACTCGCCGACGAAAAAATCTGCGTGCCGCTGCCCTGTACGGTCAGGTTATCATCAACAGCGACAGGCGCTTGATTGCTCGGCGCACTCATCAGCACGGTGACGCTCGCGCTGGCAGTTGCTCCTTTGGCATCACTCACCACATAAGTAAAGCCGGCGGGATTGCTTTGATCAAAATTCGCCTCCGGGCTAAACAGCACATCGCCATTGCCGTCTAAAGATACGTTGGCATTGACCGCATTGCCCACTTGCAGCAAACTTAAAACATCGTTATCTGTATCCGTGTCATTTGCCAATAAACTAGCGGCTGACAAGGTGACTGTTTGCGAACTTGTCACTGTGATGCTGTCATCTTGTGCTTGCGGCGGGGTGTTGGTTGGTGTTGCGATAAGGTTTACCGTGGCACTCGCCGTCATGCCATTGCTGCTTTGGATTTGGTAAGTGAAAGTGCCGCCTTGACTGGCGAATGCCGCGTCCGGAATAAATACAATAGTGCCGCTATCATCCCGTTGAACGCTGCCATTGCTTGCGCTCCCTAAGCCCGCAAAGCTAATGCTGGCATTACCCGCGCTACTATCGTTACTGAGTAAGGTACTGATGGGAATACTGATAGCCGTCTGATTGCTGCTCACATTGATATTGTCGTTTTGCGCAATCGGTGCAACGGCAGGCGGCGGCGTGTTGTCCGTCGGCGGTGGCACGTTGTCCGTCGGTGGCGGCGTGTTATCCGTCGGC
>CAZOSP010000181.1:117-4323 GCA_964582525.1 uncultured Thiomargarita sp.
GAGATATTTTTCTCGGACAATAAAGGGACAATAAAGGGGACGCTACCCTTTTTTTCGCAATAAAGGGCGCAATAAAGGGGACGCTACCCTTTTTTGAGATATTTTTCTCGGACAATAAAGGGACAATAAAGGGGACGCTACCCTTTTTTTGAGATATTTTTCTCGGACAATAAAGGGACAATAAAGGGCAATAAAGGGGACGCTACCCTTTTTTTGAGATATTTTTCTCAATTATTCAATCACCTAACTCATTCATCTTTCCAGAAAAGGGAAGCGTCCCCTTTTATTACCCTTTTATTATAAAGGGGACGCTAGCCGCCCGGAAATATCCCGAATCCCCAGTCTCCGGTCATCCACATACCCCATCTTGCCAAACGCAGCAATCTCCAAAATATTCCGAATCATGCCTTTCAGCGTGGTGCCAGGAATACTGTAGCGTTCTCCAATCTGGCAGAAATGTACCTCACCGGGCTTTTCCTTGGTGGCTTTTTCCTGTTTACCGCCCACCAACACCGGCGTCTCCGCCGTGATAGTCAACTCCAGCCGTCCGCTCACGCCATCGCGGAACGGCACATCATGCGAAACCTTATCCGCCCAGGGCGGCGAAAAAATCCAAGCCGACAGTGGCACGAAATTATAAGGCGCGGTGATTTGATTCATCTTTTTTCTCCTGACAAGGTGATCCCATTACCCTGGAATTGACTAAAATAACAAGGCAGGCGCTCACAAACTTTTCACATCCACACTATCGCTATACACTTCTATCCCCAGTTTTTGCGCAACCGGCATGGCTTTGGGGTCAACCATTGGCGAAATCACCATCATCCGTTGCGCGGTGCGCTGGTGACGTTGCTCATAAAAACGAACTTTGCGCTCGAAAATATACATCCCGGCTTTGTCTATGGAGGATTTGATTTCAGCGGCAATCAGCACACCGTTTTTGATGATGATGTCCAGCTCAACCTGATCCGGGCGACCAAAAACCGTGCCGGTATCGTCATATTCATTGATGTTCAACACCTCCACGCCAAAACTTTTTTCCAAAATCGCCGCCAGCGCATGACGAAACGCTTTTTCCGTTTGCAACCCCCAACGTGCGCCCAACGCGCCAATGCTGCGTTCATGGCGCTGGCTAATCGTCATAATTTCCTCGTGCATCAGTTGAAATTTGGCGTTGAACTCTTCTGACTTGCGCTTTTCTTCCATCTTATATTCGCTCCACTTGCGGTTTTGTTCATCCCATTTGAGCTTGTCCTCAGCCTTATGTTCATCCCACCGACGGTTTTGCTCTTCCCATTTGAGCTTGTCCTCAGCCTTATGTTCATCCCACCGACGGTTTTGCTCTTCCCATTTGAGCTTGTCCTCAGCCTTGTGTTCATCCCATTTACGCTTATCCTCAGCTTTTTGTTCATCCCATTTACGCTTATCCTCAGCCTTTTGCTCCTCCCAACGGCGTTCATTTATCGCCAGCGTTATTTCACTTTTCTCTTGCATCTGAACTAACTTGGCATACAAGCGTTCAATGCGATCTTCAGTTTGCTGTTTAGGCGCGAAGGCCGTCCGCGCTAGGTCAATCACCATGGCTTGTAAAGCCGGCTGGGTTTGGATCATGCGCGGTAACTCGCGCTGAATCAGTTCGATAATTTCTGCTTGTTGCATGGTTTTATTCTCCATTTTGGTTTAGTCATCATTGAGTAAATCCGCAAAATCGCGCTGCAATTTGCCGAAAACCGTGTTCTTTTGTATCTTGCCAATATACTCGGTAATACAACTTGGCTGGCGCATGTTTGGATTCGCCTAAAAAATGGCTGTCCGTCACCGCGAAGGTGTTGCCCGCACTTTCTTCATAGCAGGTGACAATCCAACCGCCTTGGCCGTCTTCATTGACGTGCAGGGAGGCATCGGGCTTGGAAAATTCACCGTATAAAAGATGCGTTGCTTCGGGATACTCCAGCTTGCCATGTTGAAAATAAAAATAACTCACACGATTTTGCCAGCAAATCCACCCCGCTTGCGGCTGAAAATCTAAAATCAATTTGCGTAAAACTTCGCCATTAGCCGGGTTTTCTGTACGCGGCGGCCAGCTCAGTGCGCATAGTTGCGGTATTTTAACAAACCCCGCCACTTCTCCGTTTTGCTTGTCGTTTTGTTTGAGTTTTTCAACCCAGTTTTTTAATTCTTCAGGACTCATGCTTGCACTCCTTGTTCAATCCAGTTCCAAGTGCCGGTGAAATAGCCGTAACCGCCGCGCCCGCTGCCTGCGCCCAGCGCTAAATAGCCATTGCATAAATCGTTTAGGGCGTTTTCCAGTGCCGTGATAGTTTGCGGCGCAAAACATTCCTTCGGCTCGGTCAGCGTCAGTTTAATCACTGGCAACAGCTGCTCGCGCAAAATGATTTCCTCGAAAAACAACACGCCCTCGCGCACCCCGCCGGTGAAACGGTCTATGCCGCTGTGCGGCAGTTGCACGGATTTGATGCCGTCTTTTTTGGTGAGGTAGAGATCGTCGAACAGCACACAACCGGCTCGGGCAACCGGTGCTTCGACAAGCTCAGCAACCGGCTTCTTTTCTTCCACATAACCGAACAACTCACGCACGGCTGCATTGTTTTGTACCACGGCGTCAAGGTCTTTTACTTCATCCGCAAATATGCCGTGCAATAAATTATAGTGATACGCCACGCGGTGACTGAGCGCACCTTTGAACGCCGAGGCGGAAAACAGCAGCATTTTTGGCTCGATATGCGCCGGTCTGCCACTGTCCCATATCACCTGCTTTTCAATCAGCGGCGTCATATCTGCGTCGCTGTGTTTTTCGTCCCACGCCTGACCGATACCGCCGAATCTAAACCCTTCCGCCAGCGGGGTGAGGTAAAGTTCAATGCTCTCCGCCGCTGCCGCGCTTAAAGTCGGCGTGTGCGGCGTTAAGAGCGAAGTATCCGCCAACGACTGGCTGAGTTGGCTAAAACGCGCCAATTCCTTGCCGTCAACATCCCCTTTACCCAATCTAAAACACCCCGTCGCGCAGCGTACCACGTCTAAACGACCCAAACCGCGCCGGGTATTGCTGCCCAGTCGGAACAGCGGATGGTGCAACAGGGCAAGCAACTGATTCCAAGCCGAGTCATTATCGCTATCGCTCCACAAGCTGAGTTCCACGCTGAAACGATGTCCGGCAGTGAGGCTCACGCGGTCGAATTTGCCTTGTTTTTCAGCATCGGAGACGCCGCGATGATTCAGTTTTACATGGTCGCGGCGCAGCGGCGCGGCAGCCAGCGCGTCTTGGATAACTTCATCCGCGCTTGCGGCCAGTTCATCGGGCGCATGTAATTTTTCCATGGGTTTATCGTTCTTGTCGTGCAAATAGCCCCAAGAGACTTGCAAGCGCGAGGGGGTTTCTCGGTCTTTGTCCGCTGTCCCGAATAAAGCATCGGTGTCGGTTTTGGCGTAAGTATTAAAATACAAAGCGCGCAACACCCCCGCCAAACTGCTGCCGGGAATCGCGGGCAGGCTGTTGGCGTCGCGCACCAGCAAATTGTCATACAAGCTGCCACTCCGTCCGGCAGCAATAGACAGCGGGGTTTTGGTTTCCAGCACCAGGCGGGCGACGTGGTAAATCGGGCGGTCAAGACGAGATTCCGCTCGCTGAGCCTGTCGAAGCATTACGCTTGCCTTCGACAAGCTCAGGGAACGGTTGTCTTGTGAATCAGTCTTCATGCGCGTTGCTCCTCTTTTTTGCAGCCTTCCTGCTCCGCCACATCCATCGCCAAGCGGGCGAAACGGGCTACCAGTGCGGGCGTGGGCGTGGGGTTTTCAGTGTCTAATTTGTGCTGTAACCAAGCGCGGAAAGTGTGAATATCGGATTGTTCTTTACCCAGATAAATCCGTTTACTCCATTGCGGGTCGCGCTCCTTGCACACGGCGTGGTCGCCATTGAATAACGTGGTTTGTAAATTGGATAATTTTTGCTGGTGCAATTCCGTTGGCGTTTTGATTACCTAGTGACTCGCGTGGAAAATCCTAGCGGGGAATGGGGCTTTGCGTTCGGCGAGCGTGCTGAAGACTTGATGATTACTTATCCAAGCGGTGAGCAGCAGTTGTTGATCGGCTTGCCGTAGAGTGATTGCCGGGAGTGCCTGCTGGGAGTGCCTGCTGGGAGCGGCTGACTTCCAAGTCAGCCAAGCGGCGCAGCCGCTCCAATCGCCT
>CAZOSP010000182.1:0-4287 GCA_964582525.1 uncultured Thiomargarita sp.
CTTTAAGGAATTGCGTCACGCCTAAACCGACAATTTGAAATATCATTTTTCTCCCTCGTCAAACGGAGCCTCATGCAGCAGGGAGGAAATGGGGTGTTTTTGTCTGTTGGAAATGCGGGGACTCGTTGCTGGAGGTTGTCCAATTGAGGAATGGCTTGGCTCTGAATTGCTGCATAGCCTTTACACGGTTTGTCTTTTAAGTAATTTCTAATTTGTCCGGCTAATTCAAATAAAAGTTCCTGATGCCAACGCGACGGTGCGGTCATCGCATAGGCTTCGCCGTCAATCAACTCCCAACGCTCCTCAGCAGACCAGCGACAATAATCCGCATAAGTAAACCCCGTTGTTTGTTGTAAAACCGCATTCATAACGCCTCCTAAAACCGATCTAACTCAGGAAATTTCAACTCGCCATGATGAACGTGCATTGCACCCAATTCCGCGCAGTGGTGTAAAGTTGGCACAGCTTTGCCGGGGTTAAGCAACCCATTCGGATCAAAAACCCTTTTCACTGCATGAAATTGTTCTAATTCCAATGGCTGAAACTGTACACATTTGCTTAATTTTCTCCATCCCTACGCCATGTTCACCGGTAATGGTGCCACCCACTTCCACGCAAAGCTCCAAAATCTTACCACCAAATTCCTCAGCCTTGTGCAATTCACCCTCTTGATTGGCATCATACAAAATCAGCGGATGCAAATTACCATCGCCAGCGTGAAATACATTCGCCACGCGCAGCCCAAATTCTGCGGATAACTCACTGATGCGCGTCAATACTTGCGGCAGTGCCTTACGCGGAATGGTGCCGTCCATGCAGTAATAATCCGGCGAAATCCGCCCCACCGCCGGAAATGCCGCTTTGCGTCCTGCCCAAAACAACAAACGCTGCTGCTCGCTGTTAGAAACACGCACCTCAGTCGCGCCGGACCGCTGCAAAATCTCACGCACCGCTTGCGTATGCTCTGCAACTTCAGCCTGTAAACCATCCACCTCACACAGCAAAATCGCCTCAGCTTCCATCGGATAACCGGCATGGACAAAAGCCTCAGCGGCTTGCAACGAAGACTTATCCATCATTTCCAAACCCGCCGGGATAATGCCCGCAGCGATAATATCACCGACCGCAGCCGCCGCTTTTGCCACATCATCAAACGCTGCCAGCAACACCCGCGCTTGCTGTGGAATGGGCAGCAATTTAACAACAATCTCGACAATAACGCCCAACATCCCCTCAGAACCCGTCAACAATGCCAGCATATCGTAACCAGGGCTGTCTAGGGCTAAACTGCCGATGGTCAAGAACTCCCCCTCGATAGTTAATAGCTTGATTTGCAAAATATTATGCACAGTCAAACCATACTTCAGACAATGCACGCCGCCAGAATTTTCCGCCACATTGCCGCCGATAGTGCAAGCAATTTGTGAAGAGGGATCGGGCGCGTAATACAAACCGTGTACTTTAGCCGCTTCAGAAATAGCCAAGTTGCGCACTCCAGGCTGCACGGTTGCGGTACGCGCTAATGGGTCTATCTGCAAGATTTTGTTGAATTTTGCCAAACTTAACAAGATGCCCTTAGCAAACGGCAAAGCCCCGCCCGACAAGCCCGTCCCCGCGCCCCGCGCCACCACTGGCACTTGTTGCGCGTGGCAGACGCGCAACACGGCTTGCACCTGTGCAATGGTTTCGGGCAAAACCACCGCCAGCGGCACACGGCGATATACCGACAAGCCGTCGCATTCGTAAGGGCGTTTATCTTCCTCGCTAGTCAGCAAGGCGTGCTTAGGGAGGATGTTGCGCAATGCAATCAGCAGTTGCGCGGTATCAAACGGATAATTAGGTTCTTCGGTGATATTCATAGAGGACAGAGATGTGGTGAGAAAGGAAATATTAAACGTGTGGCTACAAATGGTGTCCTGAGTTTAACCCATCTTTAACACCCCATTTTAAACCTCTCCCAAAAACAGATACTTACATTTCAAAAAAATCCCAAGTGGCACTACAATTGACAATTGACGACTAAAATACTGGGTTATACGCGCATCTTTTTCACCCCTCCCGGTGCTGGATTGATGTTGAGTGCTTGATAAGTTTTCAGTTGCTCCGGTTCCGCGTGCGTGGCTTTGCGCACATGCAGCGTCAGCCATCGGCGCGGCGGAAGGTTGCAGTGACGCGCTGTTGGGCGTTGAGGATGGCGCGCAGGGTTTGCCAGCGGCTATGAATGCCGTGTTCTGCCAGGCGTTTGCGAATGATGTGCACGAACGGGTACGCCAGTACGGTGATGAACAGGTGGACCTCAACGCGGTCTTCGCTGTGGTGATAAATCGGGCGCAGGTCCGAGTTCTGACTTGAGTTCCATACCGTGCTCGATTGGATGGACGCGGCTTATCGCGCCGTGCGCAGTTCGCTGTTTTCCCGCCGCACGTTTTTTGAGTGTCTGCGTGTTCTGATGTTGTTCATTCCTTTTGATAACTGGGAGCATTTGATGAAGTTTATGCTTGACAGGCTGGGGACGGCAATTCCTGACTCAAATGTAGGGACTTAAATTGAGAATTGCTGTTTTCATATCGCACAACTTGCTGTCGGCGATATAAATGAAATCGGTTTTGCTCAGTAGTTTTCTTAGCCCTTCCCAATTTGGCGCATGAGTAGATACATCTGCTTGATTTCCATCGTAAAGATGATACCCCACCGGCACATGCCCGTCAGCCGTGGTGTTCAGCGCCCGAATACCACCTGTTTCAAATCTGGTCGGTGGTCTTTGTTATAACCGTGTGTCGGCACAACAGCCTCAACTTCCGGATTGGCATACTCGCCAGAAAAGCTCACTGTTGTCGTATCATTATGAATATACTCACATTCCAACTTATGCACCTGAATTTCCATAGCAGACACTTCGGCCTGCATACTGTCCCGCTTACTGTTAAACAGTTCGTCCAGACAGCACCCTATTCGGTCATCATTGTATTTTGACGCTGCAAACGGGACTTCCGCTTCACCGTCCATGTACCCAGCTAACCAGTCTTCGACCTGATACAGTGGCTTGGGCACTCATGGTAATGTTTGCCACCAACAGACACAGCACTTGGGACGGCGGGATTTCAAATCCGCGCGTATTCGGCACATATTTGTCAAATAATGCCGGGAGACCGAGTTCCTCTATGTAGTACTTGACTAAAGGCAAGGCATCCACTCGCTTTAGGGTAACATCTAAATCTACCGCATCCATTCTTTACATCCTCTGCCGTAATATTTGCGGTGCATAGAATATTGTTATTTACTTGTAAATTCAATAGGTTGTCTGTAAAATATTCTTAATGGCTCAATAAGATATGCAAATTATCGTAATATGGCTGTTTATTGTAAAATAGCCACACTAAAAATATATTTTTGGGTGACAGGATGAAAAAGAGAAAATGAGTCTTGGGTGGCGCGAAATGTAAGATGAAAGATTTTTTACTGATTATTTAATCCTCACGTTACGCGGCAACCATTCACACTCCGCGCTAAACCTGACAAGTCTTCAAGACCTATCAGGTTTTTTACTGGGAAAGTGTGGACGCTTACGTTACGCGGGCATAAACCTGCTAGGTTTGCGTTTCGGGTATTATTAAATGCCCATCCTTAGGCGATATTTTGCAGCAAAGCACCAACCGCAACGTAAGTTTAATCATCTCTTGCAATGTCTCTAATGCCGATGAGTTCTCAGACAGCCTCCTAGACTCTCTTTAATATCGCCTAAAAACTAACAGATAGATCAAATGCTTATTGAACCTGCCATAGTTACTCAAGTGGAAACTGACGCGCAAGGGCGGTGTTGGGTATGGCTGAGTATGCAGCGCAAAACAGCTTGCCATGGCTGCGACAGCGGCGAAGCTTGCGGCAGCAGCGCACTGAATAATTTTTTTGCCCGTCGCGTATTGCCTTTACGCCTGCCCGATCCGAGCGGCAGTTTGCAGGTTGGGCAGCAAGTTAATATCGGTATGCAAGAAAGTGCTTTGTTGCAGGCTTCTGTGTTGACGTATTTGCTGCCCTTGTTGTTAATGTTTGTTGCGGGCGTGTTGGGCGAGTTGTGCTTGCCGGGCTTGGGCGAAGGCTTTGTGCTGCTGGCAGCGGGCGGCGGCTTGGCTTTAGGGTTTGCTTTGCTGCGCCGTTTTTCTGCACAAAAAACACAGTTTCAGCCGGTTATTCTGCCAAGCCCCTGAAAATCTATAGTGCTTCAGATAAATAATTTTGGTAGTCCTGTAATGGTAGTGCTATCGAGACCCAATGAGGCTAAATTTTTGC
>CAZOSP010000183.1:0-4270 GCA_964582525.1 uncultured Thiomargarita sp.
ATAAATCTGTTCGCCTGAAAGGCGAAGGTTTTAACCTTGCGTTCGGAGAATAAATCATAAAAGCCGAAGACGGGCTCCAGTGCCGCTATATGGTAAGGCCCGTAGCCTTGATTAGCGACAAGTGAGACCCATGCATAATTACCAATAGAATCAATTTCAAATGGTAGATCGGCCTCAAATAAAGTGCCTCCGCCATCAAGTTTTTTATTGCGCGTTTGCATTCCTCCACGCGCCGCATATTCCCATTCAAGTTCAGTTGGCAGACGGAAAAAACCAGGACCATCACTCTTTCTTTGCAATCCTTCTCCGGTTAAACTTTCTGGTAGGCGAGGCATTTTATTCAGACACTCATCAGTCTTAAAACACCAATCATTATAATTCCGAATAAAATCTTGATAATCAAACCAACTTAATCCCACCGCCGGATTGGCTAAGAATTGGTAGGTCGCTTTTTTATCTTCTTTGCTAATTGCTGATTGGATATTATCAATCAACTCCTTCGCGCTACTATTTCGATAAAAATAATCAAGCCCTTTCTTTAAGCCTCCGCCCATAACGGCAGCGTATTGCGCGACCGTCACTTCATACTGACCTAAAAGATAAAACCAATTTTGTTTTTTAGTATCGAAAAATGAACCGGTAATCGGCACTTTAACAATGCCTTCAAAAATTGCGGAATCCCCCCCCGCTTCTTTGTATATCGCCAACTTTAATTAATCGCTGCGGGTCAAACCAAAAATGAGAACCAGGAATTTCAACTTTGCGAAACACCATCTGTAAACCGTCTGGCATAGGTAAAAATACCAAATCAGGGTCTTCCGGGACTGTTTTCATTGGATGATAAGTACACAATACAGTTTCACTATCAAAGCAGCGATTTTCAGCAGATACGCTGGAATAAAAGAAAATAGAAACTAAAATGACTATGCTAAAACCCATGATTATTCCTCCCGAATGGCTGTTGCTGGCTCGATAAGCGTGGTTTTCCAGGCAGCAATGAGTGAACTGGCAACAGCCAGCAGTATGGTAAAAGAAAAAGCAGTCACAAAATAATCTTCCGGTAACACGCAGATTGTCTGGCCTGCTTTGAGGTTTGGTGCAAATGTCACGTTAATAATTTCAGATAATACTTGGTAAATGCCAACTGCCAATACCGTACCCGATAGTGCAATGAATGCACCTTGATAGATAGGAAACCGAAATACTTGACTACGTGTTAATCCCATCAGCCGTAAAATACCAATCTCGCGTTTTTTGCGCTCTACAGCAGCATATAAGCTGACAATCAAGACCGCAATCGCACCGATAAGTCCGACAGCGGCAATGAGCTTAAAAATTTGGGTTAAACTTTGATCCAGCATTTTGACTCGTTGGATTTGCTGAACCTCTGTTTCCACATGAATACCTTGTTCAACAAACCATTCATATAATCCAGGTACGTCATCAATGGTACGGGTATACAAACGAAACCCGTAATGTCCCGTTTTTTCAATAACAAATTGTCTTGTTTGCTCATCAAACACAACATACTTGTGTTGCGCGGTTTTTAAACTTCCCAATAACTCCAGTGGTACAATCGCATATTGAATTGGGCTTTGACCACGCGCTCTAGCCGATAATTTTAGTACATTCTGTGATGCTTCCGACGCTAAAATGACTTTATCGAATTGCCAGGCATTTTCAGGTAATAATATTTGCGCTTGATGAGCAAAAGCTGCATTGTCCTTAAATTCACCCCAAGGCGGATAAGGCAAGCCTAATAAGTCTGCTTGTTCAGCGGATATAGATAAACCGACAATTTTCATCGCGTTGTCATTGTCTAATTTGAGTGGCACCGTATCAACGTATGGAATCAGGATGCTTTCTGTATTGCGTAATATGTGCCGTACTTTCTTAAATTCTTGTGTTTGTATAGATAGCCCTGTAGAGGTTAATCGATAAATATAAAACTCACTCGGTGGCGGACTGTCGAAATACTGGCGAAAAGCATTTTGCACTGCTTGAGAGGGAAACTTAATGTCCGTAAAATCGGTATTTTCCTGTAATTCTTTTATAGTAATTGTATCCAAACGTGACCGAGTAAATAACCAGATACCGTCATAAGAAAAAATGCCTGTTTAACATCTCCCGACCAGTTTCGTTGCGGAACAGCCAAGCCTTTTCTATACGTTTCTACGTTATCGACAAATTCGCCTTGTAAGTAAAGGCGGGACAGCGCATCAGCACGCGGGTCAAGCACACGAATAACCTGCATGTTTACATCCTCGTATTGCCGTTCTCCGTTGTAAGTGCGACCTACCCTAACCACAATCTCATCACCACTTTTTACGCCTAACTCTTTGGCGGCGCGATAACTTAATACCACCTCATCTTTAGCAGGAATAACGCCGCCGTTTTCCATCAGCAAAGGATCGCCCTCTGCGGTAGCTATCATGTCGAAATACTCTTTTTCACCGGATTGTGTAAGCACCTGCACGACGGAAACACTTTGCATAATAGTGGGAATAATAAACTGCACATCATCGCGTTGGCGCATCTGTTCAAACCAGCTATCAGGTAAAGACACCGTAAAACTGGGTTTGATTTCCCGGTACACCGGGTCTTGAACCAAACGCTCGCGCATGGTGCTAATAACGCCATATTTTAAGCCCATTAAAATCATCTGCGGTGCAATCACGCTGCCAATAGCCAAGATCAAACACAGCGTCAGAATCCACTCGTGCCACAAGTCCAGCCAAGCCAGTCTGATAATTAAAGCAGGCGCGTTAAATAGTTTCATCAGCTAGAGAATCCGATGACGGTAAGCACAGCACAGGCATTTCCTGGATTAAGGTCGATTGCGTATAGGTCTCTGAAATCGCTTCCAACTCAAACGTGTAAGTCTTATCCACAAATGGTCTGACCAACTCTCTATCATGCGTAACCATAACCACCGCGCATTGATTCTCTTTCGCCAAATCAGCCAAGTCTTGTACAATCGTTTCCGCCCTCGGCCTGTCTACTGCCCCTGTTGGTTCGTCGGCAAGCACCACGCGCGGGTGATGCAACAACGCACGTAAGACTGCCGCCCTTTGGCGCTGCCCGCCGGACAAATATTGTGGCTTTTTGTGCAGCACATCCCGAATGCCTATGCGTTCAGCCAAAGCGTTCAATTGCTTGGTGCTGCGCCCATTCAAGCGAGCAGGTAAGGTCAAATTCTGCGCAACTGTTAAAAATGGTAATAAGCCGCCGGTTTGTAGCACATAACCGAAAGTCTGCCGCCTTAATTTGGCTAACGCGGAGTCCTGTCCCTTGTCCCAGAGTGTTTTAATATCGACAAAGTTACTGTCTATATCGCTGTAAATGAACTGTTCACAGCTAAACGGCCTGGAAATCAAGGCCAATACATCCAGTAAAGTGCTTTTGCCACAACCGCTTTCGCCGACAATAGCCGCAAATGACCCCGGCTCTAAATCCAATTGCGGAACAATTAACTCAAAGGTTATGCCGTTTTGGGTGTGGCGTTTTTTGATGCCTTGTAGCGTTAAAAGAGCAAGATTTATGGTTTTCACGGTATCATGCTTAAAGGAATAAAAGTAATAGCTTGGGCATCATCTTGGTCAAAATCGAATTTATAGAATGTTTCTCTTTGTTTTTCTTCATAAAATTCTACGGCAGCTTTGACAGTCGCAAGCTGTTTATACTGTTCATCTACTGTTCGTATCTCAAAAAATTCTTCGATATTAAAACTTTGAAAGCCCGTTTTATAAGGTAGTTGGGAGTTGATATTGTGAATGAACTCTAACTTAGCCTTTTGCGACTTTTTATATTGATCTGCTTGCTCAATTCCGCCAGTAGCAGCAGTAGATGCAGATTGGATATTTATAAACATTTCTTTAGTTGTATGTTCTCGTCGCTGTATATTAGTCTGAATTTTTTTGAAAACAGAGTGTAGGTCATTTAGCTGAGATTTTGTTACTAGGATATTAAGGCAACTCGCAATAAATACCCCCCGTTTGGTCTTTTCGTTGGTCTTGTGCGTTACGACAATAGCTGCACAGAATAACTATGCGCCCGTTGTCGCGCCTTGGAGACAAACAAAAATCCTGCGCAATGCGGGGTGTTTATTTAGTGCGAGTTGCCTTAGGCTTCGGTTTGATGTTGACCTTGTTAGCCGCCACTGGCGTGTTGCGTTTATTAAGTCACGGCGGAATAGCCGCAGCGATCTTATTGCCAGTGCTGGCGGTGATGGTGCTGATTGGTATTTGGGCGATGTACGCCTGTTTAGCCA
>CAZOSP010000184.1:0-4265 GCA_964582525.1 uncultured Thiomargarita sp.
CGTGATTTCTCCTTAAGTTTTGCTATTTTTGGCCTTGACGGTGGGGTCCACTTTACTTAAGGAATTGCGTCACGCCTAAACCGACAATTTGAAATATTATTTTTCTCCCCCGTCAAACGGAGCATCATGCAGCAGGGAGGAAATGGGGTGTTTTTGTCTGTTGGAAATGCGGGGACTCGTTGCTGGAGGTTATCCAATTGAGGAATGGCTCAGCTCTGAATTGCTGTGCTGACAAATCCCCTTGCGCATCATAAGATAATTGCCTATGCTAGTGGGGTCGCTTTAAACTCGACACTAAGGGATATAAGCAAACATCATCTTGAGCCTATTGATTGCTATTCGGCAATGGCCGCTGTCAGTGGAAGATTGTGGCGTTCAGGGTATGTTTGCAAAGAGTGACTTTCTGTTATTAGGAAGTTAAATAAAACGACAAAATCCCATCAACTTAGGAGGAATACACGATGCTTAGTACTTCGCGTAGAAGTTTTATGAAAGGCATGGGGGCATTGGGTGGTCTTGCCGCTGTGGGAGGCGCCAGTCTTCCCTCGATTGCTAGTGCTGCCAGTGGCGCGGTCAGTGCCAACAAAAACCCTGATGTCCGTTATGTGAAAACCCTTTGCTGTCACTGCGTTAATTTTTGTGGGCAGAACATCAAAGTCGAAAAAGGCGTGATTCGCGCTGTTTATCCCAACCCCGAAATTGCTGAATATTACAACCACGGCATCTGTCCCAAGGGCGTGTCGGGGATGTTCAACACCTACAATCCCTACCGCATCAAAAAGCCGCTCAAGCGCACCAATCCCAACAAAGGCATCAACGAAGACCCGCAATGGGCCGAGATCGAGTGGGAAGAAGCCTTTGCCACCATCAGCGAAAAACTCAGCAAAATCAAAGCGGAAGACCCGCGCAAGCTGATTTGGCATCATGGTCACGGCAAGTATTTGATTCAAGACGGCTTTCCCAAAGCCTTTGCGGCGGCTTTCGGTACGCCTAACGTCGTCCACCGCACCACCACCTGCGAAGCCGCCCGCCATGTGGCAGACGAGATGACTTGGGGTTATCACGGCTTTCTGCCTGATGTGGAGCAATGCCAAACCCTGGTGCTGTTCGGTGCCAGCATCTTTGAGGGCGAGCAGTGGGCGCGCTGGCTGGATCATGCGATTACCGATGCCAAGGCGCGTGGCATGAAGTTCATCGTGGTTGAACCGCGTTTGTCGAATACCGCCGCTAAGTCGGATGAGTGGATTGCAGTGCGTCCAGGTACTGATGTGACGATGATTCTTGCCATGTGCAAGGTGTTGATGGACGAGGGCACGTTTGATAAAGCCTTTTTGATCAACTACACCAATGCCCCGCATCTGGTTGGCGACGACGGCAAAATCCTGCGCAACGACAAGAACGAGCCGCTGGTGTGGGACAACGCTAAAAAAACCGCCGCACCACTGGCGGATGGTATGGATGTGGCGCTGACCGGCAGCTTCAAGGTCAAGGGTAAAACCTATCGTCCGTCCATGCAGGTGTTGGCCGATCAACTCAAAGACCACAGTGCAGCTAAAGCCGAACAAATCTGCGGCGTACCGGCGGCGCGCATCGAAAGCTTGGCGCGTGAACTGGCGGAAACTGCCCGCATCGGCGCGACGGTGATGGTTGACGGTCAGCCGACACGTTACCGCCCGGTGGCGATTCATACTTTCCGTGGCTTGTCCGCTAAGGAATTTGGGGTGCAAAACTGGCGCTCCGGTTTGTTGCTGCAAATGCTGCTGGGCAATCTTGACGCGGTGGGCGGCCTGCATCTGCATGGCGTTTACAAAAAGCCGGGCTATCTGGAAGCCTCAAAGTGCGAATATCCGCCTAATCGTGTGGATTTACAGGAAAGCATTTATTTCCCTCACGCTACCCATAATGTCTGCCAGCAAGTCGCGCATACCCTGCTCGATCCTAAGGCATATGGTCTGGATTATGTGCCGGAAATGCAGATTTTCTACGCCACCAACCGCCCCATGTCCACCTCTGATCCGCTGAAACAGTTCGAGGCATATGCCAAGACCTATAACGTGGTGATTGATTTGGTGCAGACCGAATTGGCGCAAATGGCTGATATTGTGCTGCCTGATTTGACCTATCTGGAATCCTGGCATTTCGCGCCCACGCGCTGGACACCTAACAGCAAGCATGTGGCGATCCGCCAGCCGCTGACCAATGCCTATAACCTGCCGCACGATGGCTGGAGCATTATTTGGGAACTCGCCAAACGGCTTGGTATCCGTGATAAATACGTCGAGGGTATCAACAAAAAATTCAAGCTTGGCAAGAAGGGGCCGAAGATGGAAACAGGCCGCGATTACACCCCCCGCGAGGCGGTCGAAATCCTGTGGGCTAACAACAGCGACAAACCCTTTGACTATGCTATCGAACACGGCATCAAAGGCAAACATGTGGATGCCGCGCACCGCTATTTAGAGGGCGTGGAGAAACAATTCAAAGGTGTCGGCAAGCCTAAGATGCACTTCTATGCCGAGCAATTGATCGATAGTTTCGCCAAGATTGAAAAAACCGTGAAAGAGAAAAAGGTCAAAAACCTCGATCTCAAGTATTACAAAATGGCGCTGTCGCCCTTGCCACTGGTCGCACACGCTTCACCCAAGCCGCACCTGGAAGCCAAGGGTTATCCGTTTTACTTGGTCACGCATAAGCGCATGTACCGCACTCAGGCGGGCAATACTTCGACTAATCCGATCCTCAACCGGCTGGGCGATTCCGACGAGAACTTCATTGTCATCAATCCAACGGCAGCGAAGGAATTGGGCATTGCCGACGGCGATCTGGTCGTGGTCGAATCCCGCATCGGCAAAGCGCAAGGCAAGGCGCGTTATAGCGAAGGGGTACGCCCGGACACGCTCGCGGTGTCTTATCACTACGGGCATTTTGCCAAAGGGCTGCCGGACTATGCCAAAAAAGGCGTTTGGATCAATCAGGTGATGGAGTTGCATTCGGACGTGGTATCCGGCATGAACTCGTTCAACGACACCAAATGCAAAGTCTATAAAGCTTGAGGCTGAGGAGAATAAATCATGAGTAAGTTAGTCAGAGTGATTGATACCGGGCGTTGCATGGGCTGTCGCTCCTGCTTGGCGGCCTGTTACACGGAAAACCATCTCACCCCCGATTCACCGTGGAACGTGATGATGGAATACGAAACCGGCACTTACCCCAATACCGGGCGGGTGTTTGCCACCATGAACTGTATGCACTGCGAAAATCCGCCGTGCCAGAAAGCCTGCGATGCCATCGGCGTTAAAGCCATTACCAAGAACGAATTGGGCGTGGTGTTGATTGACTACGACAAGTGCATCGGCTGCAAATACTGCCTAGCCGTGTGTCCTTACGGTGTACCCATGTACAACGAAAAGCTCGAAAGCCTGTATCCCAGCGATCAGGAAACCACGCCTCACGAGCAGCTTGCTGACCGTCATCCGACGCATCGCAAGAAAGAAAAGACGGTGGAAAAATGCACCTTCTGCTGGCATAAGCTGGAAAAAGCCGTGCAATCGGGCAATACCAAGCTGATCGGCCTAGACCCGGAATATACGCCCAGTTGTGATCTGGTTTGTCCAGTCGGGGCGCGTGCCTTCGGCGACATTGAAGACCCGAACAGCAAAGTCGCCAAACTGGTGGGGACGGAAAAAGCCACCCAACTCAAAAAAGAGTTTGGCACACGTCCGCAAGTCTATTACATTCTCGAAGGAGGGGATTACTAATGCGTCATTTACTTTTTAGCCTAATAGTCAGTCTGGCTTGCATGAGCGCGGTAGCGGCGGAAGCCCCTGCCGATCTATTAGAAATGTCGGAAGCCATCCAGGAAGGCACCATAGATGTCGGTAAACAGTACGACATGCACAAAAGAAACGGACGTTTTCATCTGATTCATTCGGAAAACATCGGCATGGAATGCGAAAGTTGCCACGTTAGCGAAAGCTTTGCCAAAGACTTCATGGTTGTCAACCGCGACAATGAACTACTCAAGGCGCAAGGTGAAGGCAAAGGCAGCAAAGCCGAGGTGTTGGATCGTGCTGTGTGCTTGGGCTGTCATAAGCAAGGCGGAATTGCAACGCCTTGGTATGGAACTGCTGCCCAATGAGTGAGTTCGCTGACGAAGCGGCAACCGCCCAGACCCGTAGTCAAATCTACTGGTGGCTGGGCGGTTGTTTTTTAGCGCAACCCAGCGAGGACAGTTTAGCCGCGTTACGCGACAGCGTGGCGCGGCT
>CAZOSP010000185.1:0-4073 GCA_964582525.1 uncultured Thiomargarita sp.
CCAATTATTTTACATGATTAATCATAAAACTATCCCGACAGGCTATTGTTTCAGCTAAACACACCACCGTGCGCCCTGTATTCGCTAACGCAGTTTTATCAGCAGCTTGGCTATCATCGGCTTTGGCGGTTGCAGGCGTTTTATCGTCTTCAATCACAATGCCTTTGGCGGTTTTGCCTGCTAGAAAGCCTTCGCCGCCTTGTCGTTGCACCAGCGCGGTCAGGGTTTCGCCTTTGATAGCTTGGGTGTATTTGGCATACAAGTCAGTCAAGGGCTGGGTTGAAACAATCGTGTGAATGGTTTCTATCCCTGCATTGTCGTCCAGTTTGAAATGCTGAGTCGCGCTGGGCAGCAACAACTTTGTGCCTGCTTTGAGAAAGTTGTCATCATGCGCGGTGGTCAAACTGACTAATTCATTGAGTTGCTGGTGCGCATCAAAATGAAACAAATAGAGATACACGTCATCTTTGGCTTCGATTGCGATGGTGAATTTGTCGCCCGAACGCAGGGTCTGATTGTTGTTCAAATATTCAGCTTTGCCGTTGCCTTTGGCATCGCTGTATTTAAACTGGATGTTGACATCGGCTTGTGCCTTGACTTTATCTTCGGTACTGGCATCGGATTTCTGCTTACTGGCATCAGGTTGTGCCGGTTGATTAAAGGTCGTCACGATACAGTTGTCAGCATTGGCATCTTGGCAAACTTCCAGCCCTTTGCCTTCATAATTTGCCAGCGCGTTTAGGCTGACACTCAGACCAATCGCTAAAATAAATGGTTTTAACATGATGTTACCCTCTTAAGGTTGATGTTGAATCGTCAAACTACGATGCGTTTGCAGGCGTTGCAGCAGTTGTGTTTGTCGCTGCGCAGCTTGCGCTGTGTTACCGGCTTGTTGGAGCTGTTGGTATTGTCGGAACAGTTGCGTTTCTGGGGTTTTGCGGGCGATAAAATACACCTGCTCAATACCCGCTTGCCCTGACAAGGTGAATGAAGCGGTTTCATTCGGTAACACATAATGTTGTTGGCGGGTGACGAGATGCGGAATGTCAAAAATATCGAACAATTCCAGCAATTGATTGCCGCTGTCGAGATAATAGACATACACATAAGCATCCACAGGTACTTGAAAAGCCAGCTTAAACTGGTCGCCGGTATGCAATACTTGCTGGTCTTGCAGGCGGTGGCTGTCGGCATAGCCATCGGCTTTGCTGCGGTAGCTGTATTGCAGCTTAAAGGCGGCGGGGTCGATAAAATCCGAGGCGCAATTTAACGCCTTGCATTCGCCAACAGGCAATTCACAATGCGGCACGGGCAGCAAGCAGGTTTCCGCCAACGCCCACAGCAAGGCTAAAAACAGCACGATGCTGATAAATAAATTGCGTAGCCAATGGCGTTCAGTCGGCACTGACACAGGCTTACCAGTCCATAAATCCTCCAGCTCGCGCAAATGCTGCACGGGACGCACCTGCATTCCGGCTTTTTCAAGCTGTTTAAGCGCGGCTTCGGCTTCGGCGTGATTGGCTTGAGGATAACAAAACAGACTGTTTTGCGGGATTTTGCCTGATGCCAAAGCCGTTTGCAGGTGTTTCACTTTATCAGCAAAACTGCTCACCCAGGCTACCCGCAAGTCGTCTTGGACTTCGCCAGTGGCGATGATGTGCGGCAGCTTGTCAGGCGCGGGATGCAAACGGGCAATTTTATCCGCCAGCAGCACGGCTAAATCGTAGCTGCGGTTGCCCAAATCCCGTGACTGCAAGTCAAGAAAGTCGATAGCGATGTCTTGATGGCGGGTGGCAGGGGGTTCTTTGAGTCGGCTATTTTCGAGTAACGGCTTTAAGTGGTTTTTATGCGCGGCGGCTTGTTTGCCAAAGCTGCACCAGCGATCATATTCCTGCTGGCGGTAGCTGGTGGCTTCGATGGCGATTAAGTCGGGATACTGTCCAACTTTGACCGCTGGAAAAAATAGCTGGCAACGGGTATGGGTACTCATGGGATTCTCCTTGTTACTTGGGCGTGGCTTGCTGGGAGTGGCTGACTTCCAAGTCAGCCAAAGCGGCGCAAGCCGCTTAAAATCGCCTACGGCGATTGGGCTAAGCTGGAGCTTAGCCACTCCCAGCCACTCCCAGCCACTCACAGCAATTCCACATGCAAAGTCTGTTGTTTTAACGCTAACAAAGGCGAGCTTGCTTCTTCCCAATAGCCGCTGATTTCACCGTCTGCGTCAGGCTGACCCGATACCCATACGCGCCCGCTGTCATCGACTAACTTTAAGCCCGTTGGCGCTTGGCGTAGTTTGGCATCATGCACCCGCACGGCGATTTCCCAACTTGCACCGTTTTGATACGGCACGAGATATAAACTATAGCTGGGTTTGTGGATTTCTTCGCGGCGAATGTTGTCTTTACTGTCTGCCGCCATGCGATCAATAAACTCAGGCTGATAATTTTGTTGTTGATAATATTCTGCTTTGGCGACTTGGCTTAAAAACGCAAAGCGTTCGCGGGTCGCAGGCGATTGTAAAAACAACCGCTGCTCGGCGTGACTGAAGCGGGCTTGATAGTTCAACACCTCGCGCATTCTTTGATCGCTGATTTGTGCGCTGTCTTGGGTGATGTTTGCGGCTTGTTCTGCAAACATGCGGTGTAATAAATGTTTCAGTGGTTTGTGTTCGATATTCATGTGGGTGTCCTGTATTCGTGTATTGGGAGCGGTTGACTGGGAGCGGCTGACTGCAAAGCTCAGCCGAGCGGCGAAGCCGCTTTAATCGCCTACGGCGATTGGGCTAAGCTGGAGCTTAGCCACTCCCAGCCTCCAAACATTGGCGCAATTTCTCCATTGCCGCTTGTTGGCGGTTGAGAAACGTACCGCGCTTCATGCCCATGCGTTGCGCTAATTCGGCATCGCTTTCGCCCGTTTCATCTTTGCTTAATATCAACTTAATGACTTGACGTTCTTCATCGCTTAAGCGCGTGATGCAATCCAGACAACGTAAACATTGATACAAACTTTCGATCATCTCCGCATCACTCAAAAGCGGCACATGCAAGTCAAACAACGCCGATTCATCTTCAGGCAGGCTAATGACTAAACCCGGCATAAAATCATAAAAATAGCTCAACACCCCTTCCACAGTGCTGACATCCTTAAGCCTGCCATGAGGTAATGTGGCACGTTGAAAATAAGCTAACAGTTCGGCGGCTAACCAGGCTAAATCCTTGTCAAAACGATTCAGCGCATCACTGAGTCGCGCATCGCTCCAGCCTTCTTTTGCAGCACGCGCCAATGCTTCTTGCTGCAAAATACGAATAGCTTTATCCATCCGCTGCCAATTTTGCTCACGTTGCGAACCGCCGGTATGCGCGTCATTTAAAAACTGTTGAAAAGCTTGCCCAAGCATTGCCAACACCGCTTGTTTGTCGCGCCATTGCTGTTTGCGCCAATCCCAAGCGCGGCGTATCTTAGGCAATGCACTGGCTAAACGACGGCTAAAAGCCTGTTTGTCCCCTTCATGGGCTAACAGTCCTTGCAAATCAACGGCGCGTTCTGTGCCGCGCTGGTGTAATTCAGGCAACACAAGTGTTTCTAGCCAAAGCCGCACCGCTTCAGTCACCGCTTCGCGCTCGGCGTTTGCTGACAATGCCATTAGCTTATGCAGCAAATCTTCGCCAAAGGTGTTGATACATAAATGATGCAGTTGGCGCGACAAGCTTTTCCAATGGTTAAAATTCTCCGACATCGCGGTTCTCCTGAATTGATGAGCGTTATAGGGAAAATGGCGGGGGGTATTTAGTAAAATGTCAAATAATGAGCTGGATCGGCTCGCTGGGAGCGGCTCGCTGGGAGCGGCTCGCTGGGAGCGGCTGACTTCCAAGTCAGCCGAGCGGCGAAGCCGCTTTAATCGCCTACGGCGATTGGGCTAAGCTGGAGCTTAGACCTGGGAGCGGCTGACTTCCAAGTCAGCCGAGCGGCGAAGCCGCTTTAATCGCCTACGGCGATTGGGCTAAGCTGGAGCTTAGACCTGGGAGCGGCTGACTTCCAAGTCAGCCGAGCGGCGAAGCCGCTTTAATCGCCTA
>CAZOSP010000186.1:0-4038 GCA_964582525.1 uncultured Thiomargarita sp.
GTTCATGGATATTTTCCTTCTTAGTTGGATACGCTAAGCCAAGTTACATTATACTAAAATATAAAGTATTTTTTATGGGAAAGCCGTGACCCCGCCCTGAGTAAGTTCCCAAGCAGTGCTTGAGGGCTAAATATGTTTGCAGCTTTACCTACAATTCCCCTGTTTTTGTTTGTGCTAAAACCCACAAATTCATCGTATAAAAAAATAAAAACATTACTTATCAAACGCTTAAAAATTGGAACGCGATTTGATATGTTATTTGGCAAACCGTTATATAGTTAGGAACATAACGCCATGACTGAGCAACACCCTGAAGCCCTACGCCTGCTGGGCGAGTTAAGCCTGTCTTTGGGACAGGAAGGCTTTTTGAACCGCAAACGCCTGCACTTGCTGGTGCAAATTGAGCAGTGTGGTTCGATTTCAGCGGCGGCAAAAGCGGTCGGTGTCAGCTACAAAACCGCGTGGGACTGGGTGGAGGCGATGAATAATATGTCGCCGGAAGTGTTAGTCATGCGTAGCGTGGGTGGCAAACACGGCGGCGGTGCGGTGCTGACCGCTTATGCACAGCGTTTGCTGGCGGCATGGGCGGAAATTGAGCGCGAGCATCAACGTCTGTTGGCACAACTGGCGGAACGCTTACAAGAGTTTGAAGCGTTTTATCGTTTAATCAATCGCTTAATGAGGCGTTTACACATGCAAACCAGTGCTAGAAATCAGTTTTTAGGGACAATCACAGGGATCAAACAGGGTCAGATTAACGCCGAAGTGGTGTTGCGTTTGAAAGGTGGCGATGAGTTAGTCGCAGTCGTCACGGATGAAAGCGTCAAGTCGTTGGGTTTGCGCGAAGGCGGCGAAGCTTTTGCCCTGATTAAAGCCCCGCATGTGATTTTGTTGCGCGAGGATGCAGGGATTAAAACCAGTGCCAGAAATCGTTTTTGCGGGACGGTGACGCGCTTGATACCGGGTCAGGTGAATGCCGAGGTGGTGCTGGAACTGGCAGGCGGCACGGCGATTAAAGCCACCATCACCGAAGAAGCCTTGAGCGAGCTAGAACTGCGCGAAGGGATGCGTTTATGTGCCATTATCAAAGCCAGCCATGTGGTTTTGGCGGTACAAGCATAAGGTATTTTGACACTATTTTTAACATGACTCGGAGAAAATCTATGTTATCCATTAAAAAACTGTTTAAAAATGCCTTTATCGCGCTGGCGATGACCAGCCTGAGCCTCTCTGCACAAGCGCAGGAAATGACGATCGCTGCGGCATCGGACTTGAAGTTCGCACTTGATGACATCCATACCGAGTTTAGAAAGTCGTTTCCCAATGACAAGGTGAATGTAATTTACGGCTCATCGGGAAAATTTTCACAGCAAATTGAACATGGCGCACCGTTTGATTTGTATTTTTCAGCCTCCAAAAAATACCCAGATGACCTCGCACAAAAAGGCTTTGCCGCAACCGAACCTAAGCTTTACGCATTAGGTCGCGTGGTCTTATGGAGTGCGCGCCATGACGCGACAAGCATCAGCTTAAAAGACTTAACCGACGACAAATATCGTAAGGTCGCGATTGCCAGTCCTGACCATGCCCCCTACGGTGTACGTGCGATGGAAGCGCTCAAACATGAAGGGGTTTGGGAGGCTTTACAAGCTAAAATCGTTATCGGCGAAAATATTGCGCATACCGCACAGTTGATTGAGCAGGGGGCGGCAGATATTGGCATCATCGCCTACGCTTTGGCATTGAATCCTCAGCTTGCAAAAAAAGGCGGCTACACCATGATTCCACAGGAAATGCACCAACACTTGGAGCAAGCCTATATCATCACCAACAAAGGCAAAGACAATAGTGTCGCCTACCGTTTTGCCGATTTTATGACGACTAAAAAGGCGCATGAAATCATGATTAAATATGGTTTTGTGGTGCAGTAAACCCACCGTACAACAATAGCCTAGCCATGGGGCGATAAGCCCCATTTTTTGTTGACCCCTTCACAAGAAAGGAAACCATGGATTTTTTATCCATCACGTCGGGTGAAATACAGGCATTGTTGCTGACATTCAAGCTGGCTTTGTACACCACATTCATACTCGTTGTTTTTGGTGCGCCCCTAGCCTGGTGGCTTGCCTTCACTCAATCGCACTGGGAGGCAGTGGTCTCCACTTTGGTCGCATTGCCATTGGTGTTGCCGCCTACGGTATTGGGCTTTTATCTGCTGATTATTTTAGGTCCTTATGGCGCAGTGGGCGGCACGCTAGAGAGCATGGGGATGACGCATTTGGCGTTTAGTTTTGAGGGGATTTTAATCGGTTCGGTGATCTTTTCACTGCCCTTTGCCATTCAACCGATGCGTGAAGGCTTTGCCGCCATGCCACAAGCACCGATTCAAGCAGCAGCGACCTTAGGCGCAGGTCCGGTAGATCGTTTTTTCAGCGTCATCGTGCCCTTGTCACGCGGCGGCTTGTTGACGGCGATTGTCATTTCGTTTGCCCATACATTGGGGGAATTTGGCGTAATTGCGATGATGGGCGGTTCGATTCCGGGGGAAACCAAAGTGGTATCGATTGCCATCTACGACTACACCCAAGGCATGGACTACGCGGCAGCGCATCGATTGTCGGCGATTTTGCTGTTTTTAGCATTTGCCATCTTGGCAAGCTTTTACGCCATTAACCGCCGTTTTATGACGCCGCTCAAACCTTAGGAACGCGCCATGATTGAATTCAACCTGCAACTGGCGTATCCGGGATTTGACTTTAACACGGGCGATGTCCGCTTGTCGGGTGAAGGCATTACCGCAATCTTTGGTCCCTCTGGTTGTGGTAAAACTACCTTATTAAAAACCTTATCCGGTCTCACACGCGCCCAAGGCTACGCCAAACTTCACCATCAAATCTGGCAATCGGCGGATACCTTTATGCCTGTGCATCAGCGTCGAATCGGCATGGTGTTTCAAGATGCCGCCCTACTGCCACACCTCACCGTGCAAGGCAACTTGGATTACGCCCGCAAACGTTCAGGATTGGCTAAACAAGAACAACAACGTTGGGTTGGCTTACTAAAACTTGAAGCATTGCTGAAGCAACCCGCGCTCACGCTTTCGGGTGGGCAAAAGCAACGGGTCGGTATTGCGCGTGCATTATTGTCCAATCCGCAAATCCTGATGCTCGACGAACCCATGTCGGCACTCGATTGGCGCACTAAAAATGAACTTATCCCCTTAATTAGGGAGGTAGTGGATGTCGCAAAACTACCCACGCTACTGATTACCCATACCCCCGAAGAGGTCGAGCGTTTAGCCGATGATGTGCTGTTACTTTGTCATGGACGAGTCGAGCAACTTGAATCGCTGCAACAAACCTTAGCGCGTGCAGATTCACCGCTGTTTGATGAACAGGGGGCGGTGTCCGTGCTGATCGGACAACCCGGTCCTGTGGAATCAGGATTACGTGCCATTAAAATCGGCGAAGATACGTTTTATCTCACTCAAACCCATGACATTCATACGCCAAAAGTACGCATTCGCGTCGTAGCGCGTGATGTCAGCCTGGCACTCACAAACCCTCAAGATATAAGCATTATCAACCACCTAAAAGTGACAATTGATGAACTCATCCCGCAGGCTGAACACCGAACATTGGCGCGCTTAGCGATGCGTGACGGGCAACACCTGTTTGCCGAACTCACCCAGCATTCGGCTCAACGCCTTAATCTACGCTCAGGTCTAGTGGTTTATGCCCTGATTAAATCAGTCGCCTTAGAGGAATAAGCGCATATCAGCTTGCGTAGGGCGGAGCGTAGCGTCATCCGCCTTTTTTTCTAGTTCCCAAGCGCCGCTTGGGAACTCATAGCTTGCCAGCGTCGCTGGCAGTACAGACCGCAACGCGGTCAAGATTGCATTCCCAAGTGGCACTTGGGAACGAGGACAAAAGATTTTTTAAGACTAAGTCCGTCATGGTAAAATCCAGCTTTTCACCTTTCATATTGCAAGGAGAAATCATGCAAATACTCAAGCCGCAAGCCGCAAGCCGCAAGCCG
>CAZOSP010000187.1:0-4037 GCA_964582525.1 uncultured Thiomargarita sp.
AAAGCTGTCGTCGGTGAACTCTTGCGCTTTCAGTGAACGCAAAAAGTCCGTATTGCCAATCAACTGCTTGACCGGTTTGCCCATTTTCTCGGCGATTTTATCCACCACCGGATAGGCTTCGGGATGTACGGCGGAAGCATCCAGCGGATTATTGCCGTTCATAATGCGCAAAAATCCAGCCGATTGTTCAAAGGTTTTCGCGCCGAGACGCGACACTTTGAGCAGTTCTTTACGGTTTTGGAATGCGCCATTGCTGTTGCGGTATTCAATGATGTTGCTGGCTGAGGTTTGATTTAAGCCCGATACCCGCGCCAGCAGCGGTGCGGAGGCGGTGTTGACATCCACGCCAACGGCGTTTACGCAGTCTTCAACGGCGGCATCGAGGCTGCGGGCTAATTGTGCTTGGCTGACATCGTGTTGATATTGCCCTACGCCAATGGCTTTGGGGTCGATTTTTACCAATTCTGCCAGCGGGTCTTGCAAGCGCCGCGCTATCGACACCGCGCCGCGAATGGTGACATCTAAATCGGGAAACTCTTTCGCCGCCAATTCAGAAGCGGAATAGACTGACGCGCCCGCTTCGGAGACGACGATTTTTTGCAACTTGAGTTCGGGGTGGCGTTTGATTAAATCACCTGCCAATTTGTCGGTTTCACGCGAAGCCGTGCCGTTGCCGATGCTGATCAGGCGCACGTCGAATTTTTTTGCTAATCCGGCTAAAACTTGGAGGGATTCTTCCCATTGATTGCGCGGCGCGTGCGGATAAATCGCACCTTCTTCTAGCAGCTTGCCGGTTGCGTCAATGACCGCGACTTTCACGCCCGTGCGCAAGCCGGGGTCTAGTCCGATGGTGGCTTTCGCACCGGCTGGCGCGGTCAACAACAAGTCTTTGAGATTGTTAGAAAATACTTTAATCGCTTCGGCTTCGGCAGCTTCGCGCACGCGCATGAGTAGTTCCACTTCTAAGTGGGTTTTCACTTTCACGCGCCACGTCCAGCGCACCGTTTCCAGCAACCAGCCGTCGGCAGCTTGCCCTTGTGCGGCAATATTGAAATGTTGCGCAATGCGTCCTTCGCACACCCCTATTTCGCCGATTTTTGCGGTGGCTTCAAGTGCCTGCGGATTTTCTAGTAAATTGAGTTGTAACACGCCCTCGTTGCGCCCGCGAAACAAGGCTAAAGCCCGATGCGAAGGGATTTTGTTCAGGGCTTCGTTATATTCAAAATAATCCGCAAATTTTTCCCCTTCGGTGTCTTTACCGCTTGCAATAGTCGATTGCAACACACTGTTTTCCCACAAATAATCGCGCAACTGTCCGAGCAGTTCGGCATCTTCAGCGAAACGCTCCATTAAAATCTGCTTCGCGCCTTCTAATGCGGCTTTAATGTCCATCACCCCTTTGTCGGCGTCGATATAGTTTTCCGCTGCAACGCTAGGCTCTAGTGCGTGGTTGTTAAACAAGCTATCAGCCAGCGGTTCAAGCCCTGCTTCACGGGCGATCTGTGCTTTCGTGCGGCGTTTCGGTTTGTAAGGTAAATACAGGTCTTCTAGGCGGGTTTTGGTATCAGCTTGGCGCAGCTCTTTGTCCAACTCAGGGGTGAGCTTACCTTGTTCTTCAACGCTTTTCAGAATAGTATCGCGGCGTTCTTCAAGTTCGCGTAAATAATGCAGGCGTTCTTCGAGATTGCGCAACTGGGTGTCGTCGAGAGTACCAGTGACTTCTTTGCGATAACGAGCGATAAATGGCACTGTCGCGCCTTCATCAAGTAGCTGCACGGCCGCATAGACTTGCTTGGGGAACACGCCCAATTCGGCGGCGATTTTTTCGATGATGTGGATATTCATGCTGTCCTGTTGAAGTTTCGTGGATAAAAAGTGGCGAGGATTATACTCAGGGCAGTCGCAATCCGCACGTTTTTGAAGTGTGTATGCTGTTCCCTGCCTGAGATTATACGCCAACCGGCTTTTGGGCGAATACGAAGGGAGTCCGTCTGACACTTGCTGACACTTGAAAACTTCACCGAGAAAACCGCCGACGCGGTGTACCAGCCTGTAGGTGAAAACACATAAAATCTGATGGGATTCGGTGAATTTCCGTATCCTTGTTTTGTGGCTCTCTAGAAATTTGTGTTGCAATAAATTATATTTGAAAACAATCTATAGTGAAAATACTGCAAACCCCGACATCACCCGTCTGTAAAAGTCTGTAAGTCATTGATTTTAAGTAAAGCGTATTCACGTAATTTATTGATTTTGCTATAAGCGAAAAAGTTTTTCGGAATTTTCAGAACTTGATAAAGCAAAAAATGCAGTTTCTGGCAGGTATGAGTATATAAAATTCTGAGTCCTTATGCTTTATAAGCTTGAACCACGCATTTTGAGAGGAACTATGTTACACCGATTGAATCCCGCCTACATTCAGGCTTTGCAAGAAGCCCCTTTATTTGCAGATTTTACCCTTGAGGAAGTGAATAACTTAGGACGCTTTTGTTGCTACCAGGTGCTACCGCCGCGCACCGCTTTGTTCCAACAAGCTGAAGCCTGTAGTAACTTTTATTTATTGCTCAGTGGTTTTGTTGAACTGTATTTAGAGTACGACCAACAGCACCGCAAAACGGTTGAATTTATCGCTCCCGGACAAACTTTTGCCGAAGCTGCGATGTTTTCTGGGCAGGGTTATCCGGTCTCTGCGATGACTTTGCAAGAATCCGAACTACTGGCAATCAATAGCATGAAATTTATTCAGTTTTTGAAAAATCGCCCACAATTAAATTGGCGTTTATTGAGCAATTTAAGCCGCCGTTTGCATCAACTGGTGGGACAAATTGCAGCCTTGAGTTTATTGAATGCCGAGCAGCGCGTGATTGCTTATTTGTTGGAGCATTGTAACGAGGAAAGAGATTGTTCAGTGTCGCATTTACCTCATCGCCGCGCTGAACTGGCAAGTCGTTTAGGGTTATCAATGGAAACCCTGTGTCGCGTACTGAGTCAATTAAAAAAACAGGATTTAATCGAAACTCAGCAAAGCCAAATCAAGCTTTTACAGCCGCAGGCTTTGCGCAAGCGTTTGTACGAACCGTTGAAAGCTTAGGAGTCTGTTCCATAATATAAACTCTTTATAAACCAATATGTTATCGTTGTTATTTATTATTTGAATACCCCTATCAATAAAAAAACAGGCAATGATTTCAATTTGTTACTGAAATCGGTGCATTTTTTAAATGCTGATGACTGCCAACTCATTTTATAACCTGTTGTTTTTTATTAATTTAATGATCGGACAGCCTCCTAGTAACTGGCGTTACGCGAATTATCTTGGGAATAATCTTTTCAAACAGCCCGTCACGATGAATCAATGACTTACGATGAATTTTCGTCATCCCACTCTGTATCCACTCATAACCTCAACTGATCTCTCATGGAAAACCCTTTACAACAGCTACAAACGCATATTAATCAACGCATTATCGGTCAAGATGAATTGGTGTTACGGCTTCTCATCGCGTTGCTGGCAGATGGGCATTTGCTCGTCGAAGGCGCCCCCGGTTTGGCTAAAACTCGCGCTGTGAAAAGTCTCGCGGACGGCTTGGAAGGCGATTTTCATCGCATCCAATTTACCCCCGATTTGTTACCCGCAGACTTGACCGGTACGGACATTTACCGCCCGCAAGATGGCTCTTTTATCTTTCAACCGGGACCTTTATTCCACAACCTGATTTTGGCAGATGAAATAAACCGTGCGCCGGCTAAGGTGCAATCGGCATTGCTGGAAGCCATGGCGGAGCAGCAAGTCACCATTGGGCGCGTGACATACCCGCTGCCAGAACTGTTTTTGGTGATGGCAACACAAAACCCGATAGAACAAGAGGGGACTTATCCGCTGCCGGAAGCCCAGCTTGATCGTTTTTTAATGTTGGTGAAAATGGGCTATCCCTCGCCTTCAGCGGAGCGCGAGATTTTAGCCCTAGCGCGCCGCGAGGCACGGCGCAAAAGTGTTGAACACGGCATCTTAGCGGAACAATCAGACACCCATGTAT
>CAZOSP010000188.1:0-3973 GCA_964582525.1 uncultured Thiomargarita sp.
CTATATCTTTCTGGCACGGCAGTCCTTGTTTGTTAACTGGGGTATGAAGGATGCCCTTATTTGGACACTTAAACATCGGTAAAAATCCCACGCCCAGCCATAACCGATATTTTGTTATGCGCTGGGATTTTTCTATGGTGGACGGGCAAGGCACGATAGAACACACCAAGCAGACTTTGCATAATCAAATCAATGCTAGTATTCGCGGTATGAGCAGTCGCTATCCTGACGTGTTTGGTGCGGTGGTCATTAACCGTGAAGATTCTATGGAATCTTTTCATAATCTCGTTGCATTAGTGCAAGCCACCAACCACAAATTCTATTTACTCATTGACGAATACGATAATTTTGCCAATGAAGTGATGGTAGCGAATCGCTCGGAATATGAAGCCTTAGTCATGGGCGAGGGCTTTTTAAAAACCATATTTAAGAATGTCAAAGGGTTAAGCGCGGGGCGGGGCATTGACCGTGTGTTTATTACCGGCGTGTCGCCGATTGTGATGAGCGATGTCAGCAGTGGTTATAATGTCGCCTCAAATATCACGCTACACCCCAAATTTGCCGATTTATGCGGTTTTTATGAACACGAAATTGCTGCCGCTTTGCAACAGGTTGCGCAAGAATGCGACTTATCTGCTCAACAATGCGATGATGCGTTAAATATGATGCGCACTTTTTACAATGGCTATCGTTTTAATTCCAACAAAACTGAGAAGATTTATAACCCAACCTTAGCCTTGTATTTTTTAGATTATCTGCAAAGCACCTGCGAATATCCCAAACAAATGCTCGACAATAATCTGGCAATGGACAGAAACCGCATAAACTATGTTGCCAAACTCCCACACGGGCATGAAATGATTGCGCGAATTTTAGACCCTGATAATCCGCCTAGAATCGCTTGGCTGTCAGATAAATTCGGTGTAGAAGACATGCTGTTTGCTAGTAAAGACCAGCCGTTTATGGCTTCTTTGCTATATTACTTGGGCGTTTTGACATTAGGCGCGGAAGATGAATTTGGCGAGTTTTCTTTACAGATTCCGAATCTGGTGATTCGCGGCTTATATGTAGAACGCTTGAAAGAAAGCCTATTGCCAGACTATGAGGACAAACAAACAACACACGAGTTAGCAAAGCAATTTTATCATTCTGCTATGATTGAACCGCTGTGTGATTTCATTGAAAACCGTTATTTCCAAGTGTTTGACAATCGAGATTATCGCTGGGCAAATGAACTGGTGATTAAAAGCGCATTTTTAACGATTTTATTTAATGATATTTTTTACATTATGGATTCAGAGCAAGAACTCAATAAAGGCTATGCGGATTTGAGTTTAATTCTTCGTCCTGACATGCGCAAGTATCGCCTGCTTGATCATGTTTTAGAATTCAAATATTTGAAATTAGAAACAGTAAAAATGACAGGTCAACAAGTTAAAGAAACACCGCGCGAGACTTTATTACAACTCGCGCCGGTACAAACCGCCGTAGCGGAAGCCACGCAACAACTGGCACGCTATCGCCATGCCCTCACAGCACGTTATCAAGTTGATTTGCGCTTGCATACTTTTGCGGTGGTGGCTTTGGGATTTGAGCGGCTGGTCTTTGTTGAAACCTAAATCGTCTGCTGTTTTTGCGCCTGCGCCGTTGCAAGCCTACCGCCTTTTTTCTCGTTTCCATGCTCGGTGTGGGAACGAGGATCAACGATTCGATGACAGCATTCCGATAATATAATCCCACTGCGCTCCTGTAACCGGCATGACGGATAAACGATTGCCTTTGCGCAGCAGCGACATGTCACTCAGTGCCGCCTGCTGCTTAAGCTCTGCTAAGGCGATAGTGTGCGGGAATTTTTCCACAAAACTGACTTCCACCAAAAACCAGCGCGGCTGTTCGGGATGGCTTTTCGGATCGTAATGTTTATCCCTAGGATCGAAAGCCGTAGGATCGGGATAGCCGGTTTTGACGATCTGCATAATGCCTACAATGCCTGGTACTTCGCAGTTGGAATGGTAAAAAAATGCCTTGTCGCCTAGCTGCATTTGATCGCGCATCATGTTGCGCGCCTGATAGTTACGCACACCGTCCCAAGCCTCAGTCGTTTTGGCGGCTAAATCGTCAATATTGAACTCCTTGGGCTCGGATTTCATTAACCAATAATTCATGTTGTTAGTGCCTCTTCAGGGTTGTTCTTGCGTTGCTATGCTCGGCGTGGGAATGAGGGCGATCATCTAAGCAAGCTTTGCGCTGTAGCAAAGACAGCTTGAAACATGTCGGGAGTCAGACGACGGGTTTGTGTGTTGTAGCGGCTACAGTGATAAGAATCCAGTAAACGCAAGCCATTAGGCAAGTCATGCAAGGTGCCATGCTGGAAAGCATAAGCACTGAGTGTTACATGGCTGGCGCGTAGTACGGCTTGATGGGCGATGCCGCCGAGTGCTAATACTATGGCTCCGCTAGGGAGTTGTTCTAGCTCGCTGCAAAGATAAGGGTTGCAGGTTTTAATTTCTTCGGTGTTGGGTTTATTGGCGGGTGGCAGACATTTGACTGCATTGCTAATGCGGCAGTTGAACAGTTCAAGCCCGTCATTACGGTGTTCTGATGTGGGTTTATTGCTGAAACCATAATCGTAAAGGGTTTGATACAGCAAGATGCCAGCGTAGTCGCCGGTGAACGGGCGACCGCTGGCGTTTGCACCGTGCATTCCGGGGGCAAGCCCAAGAATGAATAGATGCGGCTTGTCCGCGCCAAAAGGGGCGACCGGATGGGCATGATAAGCGGGATATTGTTGGCGTATTTGTGTCAGATGTGCGCTGAGGCGCGGACACTGTTGGCAGTTCTGAAGTTCGGCTAAATCCATGCGCGTGACTTACCACACGCTGGGGGTCATGGGAAAAAAGCCGGTCATCATTTGCATGGGGCTCATGGCGTGGTTGATGCCGCGATTTAAGCCGCGCACTGAGTAGCGCATATCTTCGGTGGAGATAGACATGATGCGAGCAGATTTGTCGAGAGATTCAATGCTGCTTTGGATCGGTTCGAGTACGTCCATTTTGCGTGACATGTCTTGTGTGGTGCTGGAGATGGTCAGCATTTGCTGTGAGACTTGGCTCATGTCTTTGGACATGCTTGCCATGTTGTAATTCATGTGTTGGACATTTTGCGTCATTATCACCATTTGCTCGGTCATGCGATTGACGCTTTGCGTCATGTCGGTCATGTTGCGGGCAAGGATGGCGACATCTGAGGTGAGATGATAAATCAGGAAAAAGCCGTAAGCAGCAAGCACGATAAATGAAAAAAGCGATGGATAGACAACCAGTTCCCAGCGTCTCGCACTGGTTTCAAAGCTCCTGGCGAAACGATTCATGTATCCAACAGGGTCGGTGGCTGGGTCTGCTGTTGGGGACTGGTTTTGTCGGGTAACATCTTGAGACATAAGCGGTATCCTAGAATGTGGTAGCTTTGTGGTGGAGTTTTAATTTTTAACCCGCTCGGGTGGATGCGGTGAGGCACGAACCGCATCAATCGTGGTCATTGTACTGAGCTTGTCGAAACAAATAATGCGATTTGCAAAAAACGCTCATCGCATCCTACCCAGCGGTTGACTTACAAGTCAGCCAAACGGCGCAAGTCGCTCGCCATATTAGTGTATCATAATGCTCTTAACTCACCTTACGCGATGGGTGCTTTTTACCGCGAAACATCGCTTGCTGCTAATCCAACCCAGCGAAAATATCATCTATAGTCTGCGCCGTTAAAACCGCCTCTGAGCATTGTTCAAGCTGCTGTTCGGTGGCAATATCCAAGCGGTCTTCAAGTGCTTGCGGCAATGCCCCAAATTTTTTCTTCAATAGGCGTTTTAGAAGACGCACTTCGCCACTGTGCAAGCCCAGTTGTTCCCCCTCTTGTCGTCCTTCTTGTCGTCCTGCTTGTCGTCCTGCTTGATAAGATGGCAGGCTGTTGTAATCAA
>CAZOSP010000189.1:0-3973 GCA_964582525.1 uncultured Thiomargarita sp.
GCTAAGTCTTACGATTAGCTCTCCCATAGCTCTCCCATAGTTTTCCCATGAAAGAGGGGGAAAGGGAAAAATAATCGGAACAAAACCCGGATCATATCAATCGACTCAAAAATATAAATTTTCACCAACCCAGATAAAATCTTCCGCGATGTTCATGGCTCAAGCCGTGCGCATCGCAGAAAATTTTACAAGGAGCTATCTTAAGATGCCTACAATCAAAAATATTCCCGTCCCCGATATTGGAAACTTTTCGGGCGTGGAAGTCATAGAGGTGATGGTCAACGCAGGTGACCAAATTAACGCAGAAAGTTCGCTGGTGACACTGGAAAGCGATAAGGCTGCAATGGAAATTCCTTGTCCAGACGGAGGGATAGTGCATGAAGTGGTGGTGAAAGTCGGCGATAAGGTAACGCAGGGCGATCTGCTGATTACTTTAGAAATTGACCCCAGTGATAACAGTGCTGCTGCCGCAGAAACCGGTGTTGCAACGGCGGCAACGCCGCCGCCTTCGCGTGCCGCGCAGGACTCGCCGAGCGCGCCGCCGCCGCCGTTGGAAGTCAAGCAAGCCCCGCCTGAACCGCTGCGAGTTGACGATTCGTTGCGCCCGAAAGCCCACGCGGGTCCGTCGGTGCGGCGTTTTGCGCGGGAGTTAGGCGTAGATTTGAGCAAGGTTAAAGGCAGCGGACGCAAAGGGCGAATCCTTAAACCTGACGTGCAGGTTTTTGTCAAAGGCGAATTGAGTAAACCGGCGGCAGCGACTGCGCCCGCTGGTAGTTTTGCTTTGCCGGAAATGCCGGTGATTGATTTTAGCCAGTTTGGGGAAATTGAAAGCAAGGCGTTTTCGCGCATCAAGAAATTGTCGGGACCTGCCCTGCACCGTAGCTGGCTGCATATTCCGCATGTGACCCAGTTCGATGAGGCAGACATTACGGATTTGGAGGATTTTCGCCAAAGCCTCAAGCCTGAAGCAGAAAAACGTGGCATTAAAGTGACCCCGCTGGCATTTATGATTAAGGCGGCGGTGGCAGCATTGAAAGCCTATCCGGATTTTAATGCGTCATTAGCACCCGATAAAGAAAGCCTGATTTTGAAAAAGTATTTTCATATCGGCTTTGCTGTGGATACGCCCGGCGGCTTAGTGGTGCCGGTCATTCGACATGTGAATTTCAAAGGTGTTTTTGAGATTGCTGAAGAATTGGGCGTATTAAGTGCGAAAGCCCGTGATGGCAAGCTTTCACCCGCAGATATGCAGGGCGGTTGCTTTACGGTGTCGAGTCTGGGCAGCATCGGTGGCACCGCTTTTACGCCCATCATTAACGCGCCTGAAGTGGCTATTTTAGGTGTGTCGAAGGCAAAAATGCAGCCTGTGTATCAAGATGCGCAGTGGGTGCCGCGTTTGATACTACCGCTGTCGCTGTCGTATGATCATCGGGTCATTGACGGCGCACAAGCAGCGCGTTTTTCAGCTTATTTGAGTTTCATCCTGTCTGATGTGAGACGTTTGTTGGTGTAACTTGAATAATTTTTACTGTTGCCTCTGGAGTGCTGGTCCCCAGACCAGCACAAGCGACTTTCAGCCGCAGTGCTAACTTACAATTAGCACTCCCACACGCCCAAAGCACTCCCAGCACTTCCATTAATTAATTAAAATCATGGCAATACTTGAAATTCTGCATTTTCCCGATAAACGACTGCGCACTAAAGCTAAGGCTGTTGAAAACGTCAATGATGAGATTCGCCAAATTGTTGATGATATGTTTGAAACCATGTACAAATCCTTCGGTATCGGCTTGGCGGCGACTCAAGTCAATATCCATCAACGCATTATTGCCATTGATGTTTCGGACAGCAAAAATCAGCCTTTGTGTTTGATTAATCCACAATTAATACAGACAGTCGGTGTGGAACAAATGGATGAAGGCTGCTTGTCGGTGCCGGGCGTTTGCGAAACGGTTGAGCGAGCCGAGCGCGTGACCGTGAGCGCCTTAAACGCACAAGGTGAAACCTTTAGTTTAGAAGCTGGCGATTTGCTCGCGGTGTGCATTCAGCACGAGATGGATCATCTTGAAGGCAAGTTGTTTGTTGATTATTTGTCTCCGCTTAAACGCCAGCGGATTAAAAGTAAATTACTAAAACGTAAACATTCTTAGGAATCAGGATGTAATAATACCTGAGAACTCTAACCTGACGGGTTTTTAAAAAACCTTCTAGGTTTTAAAAACCTAGAAGGTTTGACTCAAGTAAACCGGGTAAGTTTAACTAAAGTTTTCGGTAACAAATTCAGGATCACAGGATCATGGGTTCTTGATTTGTCATGCCTACACGCAACTCGCCCCCTATTTGCACTTGCATGTACATGCCCAGATTGCGGTGTCCGTAAGTTCGCAGCAGGGCTTGCGGCACACTTTGATCACGCTGCGCAGTGTGCGGATTGACATTGGTGGCAGCACAGCGGGCAATGGGTTTTAAGCTTTGCAACTGCACCGCGCCCATTTGAATATGCTGCCAATCAAATTCTGCCCAAGCGGGCAACCCGTCTATATAGACATTGGCGCGAAAACGCAGCGGATCGAGTGGCGCGCCGACTGCTTTTTCTAATTCTCGCAGGCTGGCGAGATTAATGAACGATAAAACTTTTGCGGCGACATCAGAAAACATGTGTCCGGATGCTTCAACAATTCTGGCTTGCCCTTCAATTTCTGTGTTTAAGTAATGTTGCAAGAAATCTTCAATGGTTTGTCGTCCTGCCGCTGTGCTTAACTCTCCCCGCACTGTTTCTTCTTGGTATTCAATCGTAAAAATACCGCTATGTTCTTCGTAGTGAGTTTTTAATGCCGCCAGCTTTTCATTTTTCATCAGCATTAAAAACTTTGTTTTAGGTAAATGCTGCGGATTGGCGGGATCAAATACCGTTGTGCCATGCGCTAAAGCAAAACGGCGATCTAAAGGAAAACCTTGTTGAGCTTCTACTTGCACTGCGTGCAAAGGTTCACCACTCATACCTTTGAACGGATAGCGATACAGCGCGGTAATTTGCGGCTTCATAGGTTTGTTCCTAGCAATTCGGCGGGCAGCGGCAGGTTGAGAAATTCATCGGTTGCGTCAATATCGACAATATGTCCTAGATTGTTCTGCATGGGTTGTTCAAAATCATTCCAACCACGAATGCCGGTTTTTAAGGATTTAACTGATTTAAAACCCATGAGCTGCATGACATGAGCCGCGAGGACACTGCGCTGCCCTGAGCGACAAATAACAATCACCGGTTTGTCGCGTGCCTGTACTAACAGAGGGCAGGTGTCTTCATAACCATATTCACAGGCGGGTTCTAATACACCACGCGGTACATTAATTGAACCAGCAATATGGAATTTTTCAAATTCATAGGGTTCCCGTATATCTAATAAAAAGGGTTTGTCATCTTGTTGCAAAAGGTCGGCTAAGTCCCAAGGAAACAGTTCTTCTACATCCTGTAAACACTGATTAATAAAATCCTTGTAGGTTTTCATAAGTTGTTCCGTTATTCATCCTTTGGCGGACTATAGTTGGCATCATTGGGATTTAAGAAAATGAAAGCAAATTCATTGGGTTGAAGTTCGACATAATCCATTATCGCGGCTTCTAATAAACTTAAATGCGCTGCTGCGATAACAATGCTCACGCCTTCGGATTCAATGCGTTGATCGCCGGCGGCTTGTTGGTCAAAGCCCATGCCGTATTCAATGCTGCCATCGCTGTTTTTGCGTGCAGCTATGCGCAGTGGCATTTGTTCCGCGCTGCTATCTGCGGCTGAAAGACGGATTTGCTCGGCGGCGGCGGGTGTCACCTTAAACATGTTTAATCTCCTTTTCACTCAGGTTGTTATGAAGCGGCATTTGCGGGTGCTGCAACACTCTAGCAGCCCCCATTGGCGGATACGGCGCAAACAGACGCGCCTTAATCCGCCCTACTCCTGTCTCCCATGCCTTGCCAG
>CAZOSP010000190.1:0-3889 GCA_964582525.1 uncultured Thiomargarita sp.
TCAAAGGTCGCGCCATGCTGTCAAAAGCTGGCAATGCGGTGGTTCGCGCCAAACTTTACCTGTCTGCGATTGTTGCGGCGCAATATAACCCGGATGTTAAAGCACTTTACCAGCGGCTATTAGCCAAAGGAAAATCAAAAATGGCGGCACTCGGTGCCTGTATGCGTAAGCTCGTTCATATTTGTTTTGGTGTTTTGAAGCATCAAACGCAATATTCGCCAAAAACTGCGTAAATTTACACTTTCCTTGTAAAATAATGCTTGACTTGAGAGACGGTATCTACTTGGCTATGGGCGGCGCACTGATTATTCTCGCCATCGCCATTAGCACCCTGCTGTGGGCGGATTTAGACAACCGCTTTGTCTGGATTGTTCTCAGCGTCACGATTTTATTTGGCGCGATAGGCTGGGTCGATGATTATCGCAAAGTCATCCACAAAAATCCCAAAGGACTGCCCGCCCGCTATAAATATTTTTGGCAATCCGTATTTGGCTTAGGCGCGGCGTTTTGGCTGTTTTACACTGCCCAAGTACCGGCTGAAACGCAACTTATTGTGCCGTTTTTCAAAACACTGGTATTTGACATGGGCTGGTTTTTCATCATTTTCACCTATTTTGTCATCGTCGGCACCAGCAACGCAGTGAATTTGACCGATGGACTTGACGGGCTTGCCATCATGCCCACCGTGATGGTCGGCGGTGCTTTATGCATTTTTGGCTCTCTAGGAATTTGTGTTGCAATCAATTATATTTGAAAACAATCTATTACAGTATAATGACACCCAGCACCGAAGCCGAAAAACGACACTGTTTATCACTGTAGCTGATTGTTTCTTCGGGCTTGGGTGCAAAGCGACCGCCAAAGCGGATGAATTTTTGGCAGCACGCCGGACGGAAGTGCGCTGTCACTCATTGATTAAACTCTATTCACTCCAACACAAATTCCTGAAGAGCCTCAATTTTTTACTTCTCTCAAACGCACGTTTATCATCACTGATTTGCCACAATTTTATCGTCTTGTTTTCAATAATTTTTTACAAAGGTTATCTGTTTTTTCTACGACTCTTTTGTCAATAAAACAGCTAGTGACTCTGCTAATATAGCCTGTTAATGTCATGTATTTTACTCCTGTATTGGGTGGTTGTGAGTTAGTGATTGCAGCTCAGTATAAAACACCGGTATCGTTTTTCGGCGTTTTCAGCTTTATTAGAAAGCAACTGAAAACGCCGAAAAAACATTTCGCTTATAGCGAAATCAAAGACTAACAACGTAGGCAGTTAAACCATGAAAAAATTTTTTAATACCACCGGTCCTTGTCATCCAAGCCGCCATTACATGCTGCCCGCCCAAGCGCGTTGCGAAGGCTTGCCGGAACTGATTGAAAACGGGCATTATTTTGTCATTCATGCGGCGCGGCAGTCGGGCAAAACCACTTTGTTGCTGGATTTGGTTAATCAGCTTAACGCGGTCGGCGATTATTACGCGCTTTATTGTTCGCTGGAAAGCGTGCAGCAAATTGATGATGTGGAGCGCGGCATTCCGTCCGTATTGCGCGAGTTACAAGCACAAATTCAATTCACCCCCCACTTGCAAAACATTCCTTTTATGGAATCCACTTCAGCAGCGGATTTTAATACCGCGCTGCGCATGAGCTTGTCGTATTTTTGCCAGAAACTCGACAAGCCCCTGGTGATTTTGTTTGATGAAATCGATTGTTTACAAAACGGCACGCTCATTTCATTTTTGCGCCAGTTGCGCTTAGGTTACGTGAATCGCTACCAAATTCCTTTTGTGCATTCTGTCGCGCTGGTGGGAATGCGCAACATCCGCGATTACAAGGTGCGGGTGCGCGACGAGCGCGATACTTTGGGGACTGCTAGTCCGTTTAATATCGTTGCGGAATATCTCAAGCTACGCAATTTTAGCGTGCAAGAAGTCGGCGAACTCTATGCCCAGCATAGCGCACAAGGTGGACAAACTTTTAGCCCTGAGTTTGTCGCAGACGTGTATCGTTATACGCAGGGGCAGCCTTGGTTGGTGAATGCGATAGCGAAAGAAATCACCGCAAAAATCTTAGCCAATGACATAACGCATGAGCCGCAGCCAAAACAGGTCGCTTCAGCGGCTCATAACATTATCAAACGCCGCGACACACATATCGACAGCCTGATGGAACGCTTAAAAGAAGCGCGGGTGCAGCGCGTTCTCGAACCCATTATTGCGGGCGAACTCAGCGGCTATGATTTGCTGGATGATGATTATCGCTATGTGCTGGATTTAGGCTTGTTGCGCGAGCAGCATGGCAAACTCATTCCGGCTAATCCCATCTATGAAGAAGTGATTATTCGCGCTTTGAGTTTTCCTTCACAAAACGCTTTAGACCATCTTGATTCATTACGCCCGCCGCCTGCTTATCTCAATGACAAGCGTTTAGACATGCGCTGCCTGCTAGCAGATTTTCAAGCCTTTTGGCGCACCCACAGCGAAGCTTGGATCGCCCGTTATCAATATCAAGAAGCCGCGCCGCATTTGATTCTGCACGCTTTTTTGTATCGCGTGATCAACGGCGGCGGACAAATTTCGCGGGAAATGGCAGCCGGCAACGGGCGGCTAGATTTATGCCTGCATTATCAAGGCATTGATTATCCGGTTGAATTAAAAATCCGTTACAGCGAAGACACTTATGCCGAAGGACTAAAACAATTAGCGGCTTATATGGACAGGCTGGGCTGTCAACAAGGCTGGCTGGTGGTGTTTGATCGGCGTAAAACTGTGGCTTGGGAAGAGAAACTGTTTTGGCGCAGCGAAATGCGCGACGATAAACAACTTGACATTGTGGGGTGTTAAACCATGAACCAACTTAAACGCGGCTTCACGCTGCTCGAATTATTGCTGGTATTAAGCATTATTGGCATTGCCGCGGCACTAGTGATACCGCGCATGAGCAGTGGCGACAATGCACGGACACAGGCGCAAGTGCGCGAATTGGTGGCGGAATTAAATTATGCGCGGCGTATGGCGTTAATTCAGGGGCAAGAAACCCGCGTAACCCTGCACCCGCCCAGCCCAGACGCAAATCAATCGGCAGCACAAAGCCCTAAGCAAAGCGGACATTGGTATAGTCGCGGCGTAACGATACGTCCTAAAGATGCCAAACCCAGCAAAACCGATGACCATTTTAGTGAAATCTTTGACGTTTATTTTTACCCCGGCGGCGGTTCTAGCGGCGGCGATTTTATTGTGCAAGGGGGAAAATTGACAGCACGAATTCAGATTAATGCCTTAACAGGCAAGCTCAAAGCGGAGTTCGAGGGCGATGAATAATACAGCAGGCAGTCCCAGATTAAACCAAGGGTTTACCCTATTAGAAGTGCTTGCGGCTTTATTTATCACTGCGCTGGCACTGGGTACCATCATGGCATTGTCCGGCAGCAGCAAGCGGTTAGCGTTAAGTGCGCAAATCGGTTTAGAGCGTGTGCTGTATGAACGCGCTGCGCTGAATGCCGCGCAAGTGCAACTTAAACCCGATTATCCCGAACATCCTGAAGAATATGCTAAAGACCGTGATGTGGCACGTAATGAGCCGCTAGAACGCCCTGAACGGCACACGCAGAAAATCTTATTTGTGCTAGAACCCTATGAAATTCAAGCTGAATATGCGCAAGATACGGGGCTGCACGGATTGCGTTGGAAACGCTTAAAATCTCTACCGCAGTAACATTCCAGCCACTCTCAACTTAAAACGCCGCACGGGTGAAGGGTGATGGGTTCTAAATTTGAATACACACTTCCACTGGGCGTGCTAATCTGAGCTGGTGAAAATCCACCAAATCTCCCCTTAGGAATGGGAATTAAATAACTTGTGCATTTGCCAGATCAATAGGAACGGC
>CAZOSP010000191.1:0-3856 GCA_964582525.1 uncultured Thiomargarita sp.
TCGGGTATTCTGCGCAGCAAACTCACCCGCTCGCCACGGATGGCTTGGAATCCTAGCAGGTGGGTTTCTAGCATGAGGATTTATTTGCCGCCAGTGCTGCTATCAGTGGGTTCAGTATTGCTGTCACCGGTACTTGCACCCGAGTCAGAGGTTTTACCACCGCTACTAGAATCACCGGTACTTGTACCCGAGTCAGAGGTTTTGCCACCGCTACTAGAATCAGACGATTTGCTACCTGTATTAGAATCAATGTTGCTAGAAACACCCCCGCCTTTAGTACCTGTATCCCCTTCACCTTCGTCGCCAGGTATTTCAATGATGAATTGGTCAACATCAGAATAAATGACTTTTTTGAAATCAGCACCGAGGCTACCATCTTCATTAGTAGGAAATGCCGCTGCCTGAAAGAACACATTGTGAGGGACTTGACCTGATTGCACCATGTCGGTCAATTTATCTAAATAGACTGAAAGAACCACCGTGCGTAAATGCTTAGATGGCTTACCTAAAGGTGAAACCAAGTCAAATTCACCATTGCCATCAGCATCAAAGCCAGGAATAGGTTTTTGCGGTTCGATGCGTACTCCAGTGATAAATTTCAAATTAGGGTCTAAATTACCTGCCGCATCAAATAAAGGAATGCCTAACTTCCCACGACCTTCTGGATTTTCGAACATAGGCATAAAGGCTTGATCTTCAGGCATGTCTTCGGCAACTTTACCGTCAAACTGTCCGGGTGCTTTTTTGCCAAAGGGACGATCAGAATAGAGCAAAAATATATCTAAGGTTTTATTAGGCACGTTGCTGATAATAAAATCAATTTTAGGACGCGGACCGCCATCGCTAAAATCGCCTACGTCACCGGCAAAGATGACTCCATTAGCGGCGAAATATTGAGGATCATCAACAGGTTCATCTGGTCCTGTTTTGCCACCGCCATCGCTAGATGCGGGTTCGCCAGAACCAAATTTACCACCTGAAAAATCACCGCTATCAAAATCCCCTACAAAATCATCCGTAGGCGGCATACACACGTCTAAAGGTGTACAAAATTGATCCATGCGCATACGAGGTGGCAGGGTATTGGGGTTGGCTTCGTATTCGTTAGCTGCCCCCAACTTACTCCCGCTGGTCAGCGCATCTTCGGCAGACACCGCAGTGGATTGTACAGCGAGTTTACCGGCTGCTGCCAAAGCTATAGCTTGGCTGGCAATAATGGTTTTTTTGCTCATGAGAAATATCCTCACCAATAGTTACTTCATTAAAATACAAGAAGAGCTGAATTTTCTGAAAAAACAGCGTGTGCTGCGCATTTTTAAGTGGATCATGCAGGAACACACCCTATTCATTATTATCCAAATATGACATAAATTCCACCGCCATTATTCACGCACATTCATCCATTGGTCATTTTTTATCATCTTTCACCAACACATCCCCAAACGGCGTACGCACTCGGCGGTGACCGGGGGGGAATATCCTCCTCATTATTTCACTTGGAGCCATATTGGGAGGATCGGATACCACAATATGCACAGGATCCTTGCTGACTACGCCACTCAATATCCGGATTTCAAACGCTTCGCAGGTTTGCCTGACAAGTTCCCGTGCTCGGACAGCTATATCGCCTTTTAAAACGTGGCACCTATATCTCGTGACCTACACAAAGTGCTATTCGATATTGAAAACTGTGTGACTGCCGTAACGATATTCCATGCCTCATTGTAAAGCATTGGAGATAAATCTGTTCGCCTGAAAGGCGAAGGTTTTAACCTTGTGGATGGAAAATAATCTACCTTTTATCCCATCAACGCTTCCCTATATGCCAATTCTCTTTCATCTTGAATATATCCTGTAGTAGATTGAAGGTATAATAATAACCTCTTAATTTTAATATGTTTTTAGACTCTAACAAGGAGATTTAAGGTATGAAACATCGATCAGTTTGGACTGTGTGCGGGCTTTTGTTCGGTACCAGTTTAGTCAGTTTTCCTGCCGCCGCTGTGGACATCGGAGCTTTGAGTTATGCCAACAAACCTATGCCAAAACTCACGGTAAATGGGCGGCAGAATATGATTTCACTGTATCCGGGGCAACCCCTTAGTGCGCAGATGGAACTGGAAGCGGGGACTGCGGCGGGGCAAATGGCAGATTGGTGGATGGTCGCGGTTGCGAACGGCGCGATGCTTTCTTTCTCTTCGCGTACTGGTGCTTGGCAGGCGGGACTACAGGCTGCTTTTCAAGCCCATTTAAGCGATTTTAATACGCCGATGATCAGTCATTTGTCCCTGCCGCCCGGTGAGTATGATTTGTTCTTTGGCGTGGATATGAATCCCGATGGACAATTAAGCCTGGACAGTGTGCGTTTTGATTGGGTACATGTCAGTGTGCCTAATAGCGGACAGCGGGTTTTTTATGTTGCGCCGCAGGGCAATGATAGTCATGCGGGCAGTGCCGCACAGCCGTGGAAAACACTGGGCAAAGCGGCTGCAACGGCGCGAGCAGGGGATATTGTGTGGGTGCGTGCTGGCACTTATAAACAACAATTAGCCCCACAAAACAGCGGCGTAGCGGGTAGCCCCATTGTGTTTGCCGCCTACCCAGGTGAAACCGTGACACTAGATGCGAGAGGCTTAGACTTAAACAAAAATGTGAAGCCGGGAACGCCTTTTGAGGGCATGATTCATGTGCATGATGTCAAGCATGTTTGGATTGTCGGTTTTACCGTGAAAAATACTGGAGATATCGGCATTATGGGCTATGAAACGGATCATTTGGTGATTCAGGACAATGTTGTGACAAATAGTGCCAGTGCCGGTATTGCTGTATGGAAAAGCACCCATCTGATTGTAGATGGCAATGAAATTAGCCGCGCTAATCAAAGCAAGGATCAAGAGAATTTATCCATCGGCGAAGATGTGAATCATTTTGAAATTCGCTATAACCATGTGTATGACGGCTTGAGCAATTATGTCGGCGCGAATGGTATCAGCATTAAAGACGGCAGCAGCAACGGTAGCGTGCATCATAATTATGTGCATAACATCAAGCCGGCGCTCTGTATTTATGTGGATGCGTGGAATGCTTTAAGCCAAAATATTGAGATTCATCATAACCGTTTGCATGATTGCCGGGACCATGGCGTGGCGATTACCGCAGAACGCGGCGGAAAAATTAAAAATATCCGTGTCTATAATAATTTAATTTATAACAACAGCACCACAGGCGTACACGTTGGCGCGGGTTACACGCCGAATACTGATAGCGTTTATATTTATAACAACAGCTTCTATAACAACGGTAAAGGTAACCAAGATGGTTTTGGTGCTTCGGTGGTGATTAAAAATCGCAATGCGAAAAATGTTAAGATTTTTAATAATGCGTGTGACAGCACTAAAGCCCAAATTTCGATACTCTCAAGCGGTAGCAATCTGAGCATTAAAAATAATCTGTATGCACGGGCGCAAGACAAATGGAACGGGGAACAAAATGGCGATCCTTACTTTGTTGGCGATCCTCTGTGGATTGATCCCAATAATGGTGATTTTCGCTTAAAAGCCGGCAGCCCAGCCATAGGTAAAGGCACTGCCAGCCTAGTGCCGATCACCGATTATCGAGGACAACCGCGCTAATCTCTGTCGATATACTTCTGACGTTAAAGTTTTCGGTTTTTAGAGTTTGAGTTTTAACGGTCTTTCAAGCTCACTAAAGTTCAGTAATCCGAAAAGTTGACCGCGAGAAGTATATACTGCCCCGCCTGAAATTGTCTTTGTTTGTCTCCAAGGCACGACAACAGGCAATGCCGACTTATCCGCGTTCGCGCCGCAAAAAGACGCGGCGCAAACCCTACTTTCCT
>CAZOSP010000192.1:0-3813 GCA_964582525.1 uncultured Thiomargarita sp.
CTCCCAGTCAGCCACTCCCAGTCAGCCACTCCCAGTCAGCCACTCCCAGTCAGCCGCTCCCATCTAACATCTGCGCTACGCATTCACGGTCACTAAAAGGCACACGCTGCGCACCTATGTGTTGATAATCTTCGTGTCCTTTGCCCGCCACTAACAGCACATCTTGCTCACCCGCTCGGCTCATTGCGGTTCCAATCGCAGTCTGCCGATCAGGGATGAGCAGTGCTTGCGCGGTCTGTTGAAAGCCTTGTTGAATGTCTTGCAGTATGGCTTGCGGGTCTTCTGTGCGCGGATTATCGTTGGTCAATATCACTACATCGGCATACTGTTGGGCGATTCGCCCCATCAATGGGCGCTTACCTTTATCACGGTCGCCGCCGCAACCAAACACACAATACAGTCTGCCAAGGCAGTGTGGACGCAGTGCTGTTAGTGCTTGTTGCAGTGCGTCCGGCGTATGCGCGTAATCTACCACAACGAGCGGCTGCCCGGTCTGATGAAACACTTCCATGCGTCCGGCTACCGCTTGCGTGCGCGACAGTTTATGCAGTGCGTCCTCTAAGGGCATTTCGAGACTCAGCAACACGCCTAATGCTGCCAGCAGGTTGCTGATATTAAATTCGCCCAGCAAGTGCGTGTTTAAGCTGCCCGAACCTTGTGGCGTTTGCACTTGCAATTCATAGCCCTGCGGCAAAATGGTGTGTCGCTGCACATATATATCTGCCTGTGGATCATGCCGACTGTAGGTCAACACCTGTGCCGCAAGCCCTTCGCGCAGTAAGGCTTGCCCTAAGTCGTCATCCCAATTCAACACGGCGGTTTTCAGGTCCCGCCAATGAAATAATTTGGCTTTAGCCGCCGCGTAATTTTCCAAGCTGCCATGATAATCCAGATGATCGCGGCTGAGATTACTCAATACCGCAATGTCAAATTCCAAACCTGAGACTCGTTCTTGCGCGAGCGCGTGTGAGGAGACTTCCATCACCACATGGCTTGCTTGTTGTGCCTGCATGTCTGCCAGCATTGCTTGCAGGCGTAGCGCGTCTGGGGTGGTGTGTGAGGCTGGCTGCAAACCGCCTGGCTGCAAATCACCATATAGCCCGTAGCCTAATGTGCCGAGCAAGCCGCAGGGCGGCGGCAAACTTTGTGCGAGGAAATGCGTGATGGAGGTTTTGCCGTTGGTGCCGGTCACGCCGATCAGCGGCATGGCTCGGCTTGGGTGTTGATAAAAATGCGCTGCCAGTTCGCCCAGTCTTTGGCTTAAGTTTGGCACGCCGATACAGGGTACATTGTTTTTGCAGATCAGGGTTGCGGCTGCTTGTTCCAGCAACACCGCCGCCGCGCCATTGTCTAGCGCGGTTTGCAGAAATTGACGACCGTGTGTATGCAAGCCCTGACAGGCAAAAAAAACATCGCCTTTTTGTACCGCTCGGCTGTCTAGGGTGAGATTGCGCACCGGGCGATCATAGATCGGCGGGATTTTGATTAAGTCGCTGAGATTTTTCAATGTTTCTATACTTCTCGCGGTGTGCTTTAGGTGCTTTTCTGAGAAATACGAGGCTGCGCTTTCACTGAAAACGCGCTAAAGCACTGCCATCATCTAGCACCTGCTTAATCCGCTTCGCGCCTTCATCAAGGTTTTCAACTTTGTACAAATGCGACAAACAGATTGTGCCGGCATAGATCAACGCATCACGAGTCGCACCCGCTTCGCCTCGTAAAGCCGCCAAACCCGCAGCAGCCGTAAGCTGCGCCACTGCTTGGTTTTCACCCTTGCGCATTTCTGTTCCGACTTCGCTCGCTAAGGTGAGATGCTCCGGCAGCGGCGCGGCGCGAAATTCTTGCTGAATATCGAATTGCTTCAATGGATCACATTCAAAAGGGTACTCATCACCGTGTCTATCGTAATGAAAAAAATTACCCGTTTGACGCAATGAAGGAATGATCCCTCCCTCTACACCGCGCACCAGTAACGACGTGGTGAAGCCTGAATGCCGCGCTAATTCTGCATAAATCGGCGGATAAGGTTTATGCACATATCCGGTCACCAAATGGGTTTTAAGACGCCCGCGAACGGGTCCTACAATAACCTCCACCGTAGTGATCGCCGAGCGTTTAATCATCAAGCTGCGAAAATCGCTTAATTTGTGTAAAGCCGGACAATATTGTGCTTGATCGACATAGCCCCAGCCCGTTGCCGCATCGCTTAAGCGTTGTGCCACTGCGCTGGGGGATAAATCCACAGCAATGCCAGCAGCACGCAAAACTTGTTTGTGCGTTACGCCAAATTTAGGGCTAACGGTTTCCATGCCATGCGTCACCGTTGCCACCCCGCAGGCTGCCAATACCGCTGGCAAAAAGGGCGATGCCGGCAGGGTGCGATTGTAGCCATCATAAGGATCAGCAATATCTAATACTTCATCAACATCGGCAGTGACGATCTCGCTACAATCCTTAATACCCGACAACAAACCCTTATTTTCTTCCATGCTTTCACGTTTCATGCGCAAGGCAATCAGAAAAATCCCCATCTGCACCGGATCGATATGTCCTTCCAGCACGGCTTTCATGCCGCCTCGCGCCTCTTCTTGGGTAATGTCTTTGCTCAGTTGGGGACCGGTGGCAATGCGCTGGATAATAGAACGCATTAGTGCTTTGGGATCGTCCTGCGTAGCGGCAATAATAGTCATTTACTGACTCCTTAAGTGTTAATCAATAATGGCAGACAATGTCGTGGGTTACGGATGAAAATTATATGCTTACCCGCGGGCGTGCTTCGACGAAAAGATGTCGAAGCACGCTACCGGGGGAGCGCATCGACGAGGCGCGTTTGTGCTTCAAGGTATTTTGCGGCGGTTTTGTCAATAATCTCTTGCGGCAAATGCGGCGCGGGCGACTGCTTGTTCCAGTCTAGCGTTTCTAAATAATCGCGCACAAATTGTTTATCAAAGCTGGCAGGACTGCTGCCGGGTTGATACCCATCGAGAGACCAAAAACGCGAAGAATCGGGCGTTAAAACTTCATCAATTAACAGCAGTTGTCCTTTTTCATCGAGTCCAAACTCAAATTTAGTGTCGGCAATAATAATCCCGCGCTGCACGGCGTAGTCGCGGGCTTTGCTGTAGATGGCTAGACTGGCATCGCGTACTTGGGTTGCCAGTGTTTCCCCTAACAGATTGACTGTATAAGCAAAATCGACATTTTCATCATGCTCACCCAGTGCTGCTTTGGTGGATGGTGTGTAAATCGGCTGTTCAAGTTTATCCGCCCGTTGCAAGCCTTTGGCTAATTCAATACCGCATACCGCGCCGCTTTTTTGGTAATCTTTCCAAGCAGAACCGGCGAGGTAGCCGCGCACAATGGCTTCGATGGGCAGCGTTTTCAGTTTACGCACCACTACCGCACGCCCCTCAACACGCGCCCGTTCTTTCGCATCAGGCAATACTTGAGCAAGACTGATAGGAGCTAAGTGATTGGGCAGTATGTCTTGACTAAAGGCGAACCAAAAATTGGATACGCAGGTTAATACGCTGCCTTTGGCGGGAATAGGATCGGGCAAAATGACATCAAAGGCTGACAGGCGATCTGTCGTGACAATCAGTATATGCGCTTCATCAATCGCATAAATATCCCGCACCTTGCCTTTTTGGATCAGTTTAAGGCTGCTAAGTTGCGAATCGTACAAGGTGTCTTGAGACATACTAACTCCTGTGCAAAAAAACCGCTGATATTAGAATGAGTTTGCCCGTCAAGCAAGTCTGGGAGTGGCTAAGCTCCAGCTTAGCCCAATCGCCGTAGGCGATTGAAGCGGCT
>CAZOSP010000193.1:0-3731 GCA_964582525.1 uncultured Thiomargarita sp.
ACCTTATTTTTACAAAATTTCTCCTTAGGTGCTGGTCTAGTTTTTGGGGTCCACTTTACTTCAATTCCCTACGGCGATTAGGCTAAGCTGGAGCTTATAGCCGCTCCCAGGTAGCGATGGGAACGAGCGCATTTAGTGGTCTGTTTGTTTGGCTTTTTTTGCTTTTGCACGTTCTACTGCGGCGGCAATTTCGGCTTTTGCCTCGTTCCCACGCTCCCGCGTGGGAACGAGAGCTTGGTGGCGTGCTTGACGCTCGGCTTTTTCGCGCTCTAAACGGTATGTGCGAAATTCATGGCGGCGGCGAGCTAGATCGGCTTTTTTGCGATTAGCGGCTTGGCTGCGGATTTCTGATTTGGCGTAGCGGTAATAATGTACCAGCGGGATGTTGCTGGGGCAGACATAGGCGCAGCAGCCGCACTCAATGCACTCGAAAATATGGTAATCCTGCACTTTATCGAAGTCTTTAGCGCGGGCGTACCAGTACATTTGTTGCGGCAGAAGTTGCGCCGGGCAGACCTGCTCACAATTGCCGCAGCGGATGCAGGGCATGGCGGGGGCGGATTCGAGGCTGGCGGCACGGGAGGCAATCAGGCAATTAGTGGTTTTAACAATGGGCAATTGGTCAGAGGCTAAGGCTTGCCCCATCATGGGTCCGCCCGCGATAAGGCGCGCCATATCGCTTGTCGCGCCACATTCCTGCAATAAATAGTGCATCGGTGTGCCGAGCAGCACTTCCATATTCTGCCGTGTTTCTACCGCGTCGCCAGTGATGGTGACGATGCGCGATAACAGCGGGCTGCGCTGTTTGACTGCGCCGTAAATGGCGGCTGCGGTGCCCACATTGTGCATAATGATACCGACTTCTTTGGGTAAATGACGGCGCGGCAGGGCGTTACCGGTTAAAGCACGGATCAGTTGTTGTTCGCCGCCCATCGGGTAAATAGTCGGCACTTGTACAATATCAAAATGTTCGGCAACGATTTTTAGGGTTTCGTCGGCTTTGTTGGCGACCGCTTGTAGGGCGAGCTTCAGGTTTGTTGTCTTCAATGGCAATAACGCAGCGTTTCATGCCGCCTAGTGCGTAGGATAAAATGCGTGCGCCGATGATGATGTGTGCGGCGCGTTCGCGCATTAAATAATCATCGCAAGTGATGAAGGGTTCACACTCCGCGCCATTGACAATCAGCGTATCCAACAGTCCCGGCTGGAGTTTTAGATGTGCGGGAAAACCCGCCCCGCCTAAGCCGACAATACCCGCTTTGGCGATCAGTTGGCGTAGCGATTCCGGACTCATGCTGGAGCATTTGAGCGGTGCGGTGTCGCGTTCTATCCAAGCATCGCGCCCGTCTGTTTCGATTTCAATACATAAGGCTTCAAGCCCGGAGGGATGAATGACCGGGCGCGGCTCAATGGCGGTGACGGTGCCGGAACTTGAGGCGTGAATGGGGGCAATTTTTGAGGTATCGCACAACTTATCGCCGCAATGGGCAATAATTTGTCCCTTAAACACATAATCGCCCACCTTGACTGCCGGTTTAGCCGGATCGCCAATGTGCTGTTGCAAAGGGATAACCAAATAGGGCGGAATGCGTGCCTTGACAATGTGCGGTGTCGATAGTTCGGCATGTTTTTCCAAATGTACACCGCCGGGAAATTGCCACAGGTTCTGCTCATAGCTCATGCGGCTTTTACCTCCATTTTCGCCGCATTAGCGGGATGTGGCCATTTCCAAGTACGCAGGTCTTTTGGGATAGGAATCATCTGGATACAATCGACCGGACAGGGCGGCAGACAGAGTTCGCAGCCCGTGCATTCGCGGGCAATAATGGTGTGCATGTGTTTTGCCGCGCCAACAATCGCATCGACCGGACAGGCTTGGATGCAGAGCGTGCAACCAATGCAGGTTTGCTCATTAATCAGCGCGACCGCATCAACTTTTTGCGTTATTGCCTCCGCATGTATCGGTACGGGCTGTTTATCGAGTAATTGCGCTAAGGACAACATGCTGGATTCGCCCCCGGGCGGACAGAGATTTATCTCAGCTTCGCCTTTGGCTATCGCCTCTGCATAAGGGCGACAGCCCGCGAAACCGCATTGCCCGCACTGCGTCTGCGGCAGCACCGCATCGATTTTATCCACCACTGGATTGCCCTCAACACGAAAACGCACAGCGGCATAGCCTAAAATCACACCTAACAAGAGTGCCAAAGCACCCGCGACTAAGATAGCTGAAATCATCTTGAACCCCTGATAATGATTAACTCACGTTACGCGGGCGTAAACCTTCTAGTGTTCAAAACCTAGAAGGTTTGGGCTTCAGGTATTATTGAATGCCCATCCTTAAGCGATATTTTGCAGTAAAAAGCACCAACCGCGTAACGTGAGTGATTAATGGTGATAGGTAAGCCTTTCAACCCCCCATTTCTAACCCTATAGTGCTTCGATCAATCATTTTCAAAAACTTTTCTAGTTCCCAAGCACCTCTGGGAGTGCTGGTCTCCAGACCAGCACAAGCGGCTTTCAGCAGCAAGCGCTAATCAGGAGATTAGCACTCCCAGTCTTAAACTTAATGGCAGTGACGTAGAGCGTGATAACGAGAAAAAATCCTATTTTGGGATAACCTGTTTTAGGATAGAAAATACCCTTCCAAACTGGAAAGGTAGCTATGACATCATCAGTATTCACAAAAAATATGAAGTATTTAGAGAATTACTAACCCAGTATCGTAAAAATGCTGGGATTACTCAACAGTCACTTGCTGAAAAGCTTAATAAGCCACAATCATTTGTATCTAAATATGAAAGTGGCGAAAGACGGCTTGATGTCATTGAATTTCTTGATGTAGCCGAAGCACTCCAGTTTGATGTTTATGAGTTCATCGAAAAGCTGGAACAAGGTGCTTCTATATGACAATTCTTGAAGAATGGGCTATTACAGCAGAGCAATTAACCAGTTTATTAGATGAAAATCCAAGCTTAAAAGGGATGTTACTTGGCTATACTGCCGAACTCAAGTTAAAAGAAATTATTACCTCATTCCCTGAAGTCTCGTTTACGACAAAATTTGATGATCATAATCGCAAGAAAAAAGGCGATCTTTATGTTGTTTATCACGGAAAAGCGTTTAATGTAGAATCAAAATCATTGCAGTCCAGCATGATCGTATATGATGCGCATAATGGAATCTGGCGAGGGAAAGCTCAACTGGATGCAAGCGATAGAAGAACAGTACAGCTTCCAAGTGGTCAAGAATTAGATACCACTTTACTACTTCGTGGCGAATTTGATGTCCTTGCAGTCAAGTGTTATGCGTTTGAGAATACGTGGCGATTTTTTTTGCAAGAAATTCAGATTTACCACATTCTACTTATAAAAAATATTCACAAGAGGCACGAAAATCTCTCATAGCAAGCTTAATACCTGTTTCTTGGCCTCCTGAACCTCCTTTTTATTCAGATTTACAAATTCTTTTAAGTGAAATGGTAGAAGAGGGGCCACGGCTTTCTCATAAAAATCTAAACCGCTTGAGTATTGCCTCAAACGTGTCTGTACAGTCAATCCAGCTTTCAATAGCTTCCTGAAAATTTTTGATTCCCGATTTGCGTAACATACGCATGGCTAAACTGCGCAGCGTACCCATCATTTGAACCTGATTTCCAGATTTTATTCTGGGTAGCCCTGTAATGGTAGTGCTATCGAGACCCAATGAGGCTAAATTTTTGCCCCAATCGT
>CAZOSP010000194.1:0-3661 GCA_964582525.1 uncultured Thiomargarita sp.
TCAGCCGCCAAACACTCTAACCCACCCGTCTTTAAGCGGGTGGTTGTTTAGTTTTACAAAATTTCTCCTTAGGTGCTGGTCTAGTTTTTGGGGTCCACTATAGGCGACTGAGGTCACTGATTCCACAGAAGAATTATCCCATGCTATCAGAAAACATTGGAGCGTTGAATCCGATCATTGGATTCGTGACGTGACCCTGAAAGAAGACGACATCAGAATAAAATCTGGAAATCAGGCTCAAATGATGGGTACGCTGCGCAGTGTAGCCATGCGTATGTTACGCAAATCGGGAATCAAAAATTTTCAGGAAGCTATTGAAAGCTGGATTGACTGTACAGACACGTTTGAGGCAATACTCAAGCGGTTTAGATTTTTATGAGAAAGCCGTGACGGGATCCTTGCGTGTCCTCCGCATTCGGCGCGGTCTGATTCGTGGTTTGTGCAGTTGTGTCGCTCATGAGATTGTCTCCGAATATGTTCCTTAATTAAAACATGGGATGGTGTCTCAGGTATATTGACACAGAGGGTTTTTCTCGCAACGCGGCTTGCTTAAACCCTCGTGGAGCTTTTGCAGTTCAGCCTCGAATGTGTCGGCGAAACGTTTGGCGATGGCTTGTTCTTTGCGCTCTCGCCCTTCGGAATGGCAGTAAAGACGGGCTTCTCCAGCCTCTTCGTTGATGGGATTAGTGCGTCCGTCGTTCGGGGAAATGGCGGGACAAGGTGGGTAAACAAGGAAATAAAGCGCAGCATTACACAAAAAACACAAGAAAATGTGTTTTTAAATGAAAAATATATTTTTCTAGGGCTAAAAATATGATTCTGTTTTTTTAAAGAAACTGAATCTATGGAGTCGGTACGGTGATTGATAAGTTTTCGGACAGGCTCCTAGAGAACCTGGGAGCGGCTAATCGTAAGACTTAGCCCCGCCGCCGTAGGCGGCATTTTGGCTGAGCTTTGCAGTCAGCCACTCCCAGCGCAGTCAGCCGCTCACAATAAAACGCATTGATAAATCAATCGCTTGCAGATTTTTTGTCAGTGCGCCTATGGAAATATAATCAACCCCCGTAGCGGCTATATCATGTAGGCGGGTGTCGGTGATATTTCCCGAAGCTTTCAGCTTGGCTTGTCCTTGGTTTTGGACGACTGTCGCCTGCATATCGGGCAGGCTGAAGTTATCCAGCATGACAATATCAGCTTGTATGCGCAAGGCTTCTTCAAGTTGCGGGAGGTTTTCCACTTCAACTTCAATCGGCTTATCGGGCAATAATTGACGCGCTCTTTGCACTGCTTGCGTAATTGAACCGCTGGCGACAATGTGGTTTTCGCCCGCTGCGTGCGGCGTCTGGCATACCAACAACTGTAGCAAAGCCAGCTAGAAATCTAGCTGGCTTTATGGCATCAACCTAACGGTCTGACACTTTACTGCTGCAACAGCCCGTTTGCGTCATAGTAATTTTGCGTACTGTACTCGGACAAGGGCAATTTGTTCACCGTCCCTACGCGAGTCACATAATCCACAAAAGATTGCGCATATTCCAAATAAGTATCGACCATGCGAGTCGGGTCTTTGAAAATCGGCGCGAAGCTGCTGTAACCATCTTGACCACTGGCGATGAAATCATTGGTCACCACCGTATAAGTGCGGTTCACATCTATCGCTGACCATTGCGTCTCATTTTTCAATCTGACTTGAACATTAGAGAAACGCTGTCCTTTCGGCTTGGCGCGATCCACGTCCCAGCGCAGTCCTGACGCATACGGATAAGCACCGCTTGAACCCTCTGGATTAATCGCATAATCAAAGGCATCTTCAAGTACCGCGACAATCTCCGCGCCGCTCATTTGCAAATTCACCAGCGTATTGCTAAAGGGCAACAGGGTAAAGGCATCGCCAATCGTATAAGCACCGGCAGGCACATCGACCCGCACACCGCCACCATTTTGAATGGCAATATCGGCTTCTTTGCTTTGCTCTTTGAAGGCTAACGCGACGATGTTGGAAATGTCGCTACCACGCGCCCGGGTCGCGCTCACATCGCACAAACTGCTGCGCCCTTGACCGGGGATGCGCTCTAAGCACAAATTTTCCGTCACCGTACCGATCACTGAAGTTTTTAACACATCGACCTGTGCCGTATAGCCCGCCAAAATATTTGCCGCACTCATGTCGGGTGTCGCTGTACCCAACTCAGCCGTGCTATTGATTAAATTCAACACCTCATCGCGCGTCGCACCGACCAGTTCAACACGAGTGCCGGTCGCATCCGCACGTTTAAAGCTATCACCCAATAACAAATGCGGCGTACCGGCACAGCTTTTTACCTCGCCATTGCCATCAAAAGTGGTGAGCAACTCGCCCACGATAGCAGCATACTGCCAAGCCTGTACCACACAGACTTTTTTGCCATTTTTATCAGTTGTTTCAGTAGGATACGCGCCCTGTGGAGTTAACCCAAACGCCGCAAAATGATTGCCCAATAAGGTATGCGAATCGCCACCCACAATCACATCAACACCGCTTAAGTTACGCGCCAAAGCCACATCATTATTGTATTGATAATGTGTCAACAAGACGATTTTATTGATCCCTTGCGCCATCAACTCATCAATATACTGCTGCGCTGTACTGGTTTCGTCCAAAAACTGCGTCGTTTCATCGGGACGGGAAGAATTTTTCGTTTTATTGGCGATGTCAATGCCGATAATACCGATTTTCTCACCGCCGACTTCCTTAATAGTGAAGGGTTTAAGATAATCCGTTGCGGAACTCAAAGCCAAAGGCGACACCCCGACTTCGGGCTGCACATTAGCCGCCAGCACATCGGTTTGGCAACTGCCTGACTTGAGGAAATCCAAAAAGTTTCTCAATCCCGCGTCGCCATCATCAAACTCATGGTTGCCCAACGCAAAAGCATCAAAACATACTTGATTCATCAAATCCGCATCCGCCTGTCCCTTGAATAAAGAATAATACAAGGTACCCGTGATAGCATCGCCCGCGTGTAATTTCAACACGTTGCGCTGTTGTGCAGCAAGTTCGTTGATCTTGCTCACCACTCGCGGGAAACCGCCCATTTCAACACGGGTAGCCTGTCCGTTAAAGGTTAAATCAGCGGTATCCGCGTCCAGATGTGAATGGTGGTCATTGATGTGCAGAATGCTGAGTTGGAAATCAGCGGCAACGCTGTCATCGGGCTTAACTGTATTATCCGTGCCACCATCGCTGCCGCCGCCACACGCCGACAAGACCAAAGTCGCACCCAGCAACGTGCTGGCTTTCCATACTGTATTGCGTTTAAGCATAATATCTCTCTCTTAAAGTAAATTAACATACCGCATCCGCCAGAAACGCCGCGCCACACGCATTTTGTCGCGGGCATTCTGATTTATCCCCACGAATATAGGGAACATTGATTATTCTAACCTTTTTTGTAGAAAAACGCGCTTCATTGCCAACAATGCGGGGAATATTTTCATTCTGAAAACGCCGAAAAACAATATCGGGTTGCCCACCCTGTCGTACCGTATTATTGATAGACGGTATAAAACTTTCGGCATCCTTCATACCCCAGTTAACAAACAAGGGCTGCCGTGCCAGAAAGATATGGCTCTCTAGGAATTTGTGTTGCCATAAATTATATTTGGAAACAGTCTGTTACAG
>CAZOSP010000195.1:0-3536 GCA_964582525.1 uncultured Thiomargarita sp.
GCCAAAACGCCGCCTACGGCGGCGGGGCTAATCTGGAGATTAGCCACTCCCAGGTCGCCTACGGCGGCGGGGCTAATCTGGAGATTAGCCGCTCCCAGGTTTAGGGGATTGCCTTTGAGTTCAATAACAAGGTGTACACAGGCAGCGGGGCCGCGATTGAGCATTCGATGCGGACGCGAATTGTCGATTAACCAGGCTTCCCCGGCTGCCATCTGCTGGCTTTTTTGTTGACAAAATAGATGCACTTTTGCGTCGGTGATGATGGGAATATACAGCAGTGCGCGGCGCAACCAGTGGTAGTCCCAGTCTTGTTGCAGCGGGGTGTGCGTCATGGCGGCTAAACGGGTTAAACGGCAACGCGAAATAGGGCGTTGACATTGTTTTAAAAGGCTTTGTATAGAGGGGCAAGCCTGCAAAAATGAGGTGGCTTTTAATGCCCCTGAAAAGGCGTAGTCTTGATTAAATTGCCCGCCCACAGAAATCAGTGGAATCGACTCGCTGCCTACGGCATGAGGCGCGTGGCTACGCCACACGGCATGACTAAACTGCGCAACTTCCTGCTCTAATTGAAGAACATCTATAGACAGCGCGAGGGGCTGCAAACAACTTGCTAGTTGCATGGCTTATCAATGCCCCCGTGCTTGTTGTACGCGGGGACATTGTTCATACCAGCGTTCAATGTAATCTAGCATGGTGTCAACTAAGGCGGGGGTGTTGAGCGGCGAGATCATATTGAAATGATTACCGGGGGCATCAAATACTTCATATTGCCCTTGGGCAAATTGTCGCCAGACTTGAGATGGATTGCCCATTTGAATATCAAAAGGAATTTTTTCTGAGGGTCTGAGAAAGGCAATGTTGGCAGCAATCGTGCCGCTGGGTTGATATTCGGCGACAATACGATTGTGGTGTTTATACATATCAAACCAGTGATTTGCGTAAGTTTGATCAATGTCGGGCGTAAACAAGCCAGATAATTTAACTTCTTGCAACAAGTAAGCAATTTTTTCTTCAGTAGAATCCTGTCTGTCTAAGTCGTCTAATGTGACCCCGTAGTAATGCGGCAGACGATCCATTAAAAATTCAAAATCATCTTGTTTACACACATCGGCAGTGGGTTCTGGGGTATCGACCATTAATACTAAACCGACTGTTTCTCCCGCTTTTTCCAGTATTCTTGCCATTTCAAAAGCCACCGTGCCGCCAAATGACCAGCCACCGAGCAAGTAAGGTCCTCGTGGCTGTATGCCTCGTACAGCTTCTACATAATCGTATGCCATTGCTTCAATGCTGGGATGAAATACCTGCCCCATTTCAATGCCTAACGGTTGAATCGCATAAAACGGGCGTTCATCACCCATTAGCTTGGCAATTTCATAATAATCAAAGGCTGAACCACCGGACGCATGAACAAAGAAAAATGGCGTTTTATCGCCTTCTTCTTGTAAGCAAACCAGTGGCGACCAAACTTCATCTGTCGCCTGTTTTTCGCGCAACAAACAGGCAAGTTTTTCTAGGGTTTTGTTTTGCATTAGGGCATGAATTTGAATAGAAATACCAAATTCTTTTTCAATATTGAACAATAAGCGAATGCCCAGTAAAGAATCGCCACCGACTTCAAAGAAATCATCAATAACACTGATGGGAGAAATATCTAATAAATCTTCCCATAGTTGCACCAGGCGAAATTCAATATCGTCGCGGGGATAGACATAGCGATCAATGGCTTTTTCGGTGTTTGCCTCAGCTTCGGGGCTTGCCTCTAGCCATAGCAGGCTGCCATCAGCTTGCCATTTTGCCCGTTGTCCGCTGTCATATAGGCTGTGTAAGCGACCAAAAAGTTCTATGGATTGCGTGGCGTGCGCGCTGTAGTTAAGCTTGGCGTGACTCAGCTCTAGCTTAACCTCGCCGCTGATACCTATAGGCACGATTTGCTGGTGTGCATCCAGCAGATAGACTGTCACATTTGCACAGTCTTGGGGCGAGCAATCCAGGATTTGGGCTAGTTTTTCTAAGTCGGGCGATGCTAATGGGGTTTGACTCCAGGCTTGTATTTGCGCAAGTTCGGCGGCGGGAATGATGGGTAAATAGGCACAAGCTTGCTGGGGTTGTGCCACCATGCTGGCTAATAATGTCTGTAGATGCTGACTGAGCGCTTCAATCCGGGCGCGGGTAAAAATATCCGTGTTGTAATACAGGGTGCAGTCAAAACAATCGCCTTCAATAATATTGAAGGTCAAATCAAACTGTCCTTCCATTTGTGGAAAATCAACGCGGGTCACTGTCAGTTCGGGGATGTCGGGTGTCTCAACGGCTAAAAAGGACGTACCTTTGAAATCTAACATGACCTGAAACAGTGGCGAGTAACTTAAATCGCGCTTCGGTTTAATGGCTTTGACCAGCAACATGAAGGGGTAGGCGGCGTGGGTAATCGCTTGTAAAACGGTGTGCCGATTGGCACTTAACAGATCGGTGACGCGCTCTTGTTGCGGTTGCTCGAATGTGTGACGCAATACGATAGAATTCGCCAAATAGCCGACTAAATGCTGCTTGTGGGGATGGTGACGACTGACAGAAGTGGGCGATCCGATCCATATATCCTCTTGTCCGCTGTAGCGGTGCAGGAGAATTTGTAAGGCACTTAAAAATAACGGAAATAAATTAATATGCTGCTGTTTGGCAAGCTGTTTAATCTGCCCACTGAGTGCTGCGGACAAGCGAAATGCGACGGCTGCGCCATTGTAAGTTTGCTCGACTGGACGTGGTTGATCAATAGGTAGATTGAGAATGGGGACTTGGTTACCCAAGGTCTGCTGCCAATAGTCTAGCAGTTGCTTGCCTTCTGCACTGTCAAGCAGGGCTTTTTCTTCTTGCACTATTTCCGTATAGGTGACTGGCAAGTGCGGCAGTGAGGGGGGCGCGCCCAGCAGTGCGGCACGGTATAGGATTAACAGCTCATTGCCGAGAATATTCATGGATTCGGCATCACCAAAAATATGGTGCATGACCAACAGCAGTCTGTAGGTTTGTTTGCCTTCTTTAACCAAGCCCACGCGCAGCGGCGGGTCTTGTGTTAAATCAAAGGCTTGCGCATAAATGTGTTGCAACGCGGCAGGGGCGTTGGCGTTGGTTTGTTCAGACCAGACGTAATCACCTTTGGCTTGTACGCTTTGTCTAGGTTCGCCTTCGTGCAGGGTGATTTTGCTGCGCAGGGCAGCATGGCGTTGGACTAATTGCTGTATGGCTTGCTGCAATAGGGGGATGTGCAATGCACCGCTCAAGGTGACCGCCCAAGCCATATTGTAGGCTAGATTGTGTGGATGGTTGCTGTAGATAACCCAGAGTGCTTGTTGCCCGTAAGACAGTGTATGGGAGTGGCTGACTTGGGAGTGGCTGACTTCCAAGTCAGCCAAAACGTCGCCGCTGGCGGCGGGGCTAAGCTGGGAGTGGCTGACTTCCAAGTCAGCCAAAACGCCGCCGCTGGCGGCGGGGCTAATCTGGGAGTGGCTGACTTCCAAGTCAGCCAAAACGCCGCC
>CAZOSP010000196.1:0-3515 GCA_964582525.1 uncultured Thiomargarita sp.
ATCGTGCCATTGTCCCGCGTGCGCGACGAAAAGATGTCGCGCACCCTACCGTGCTATCAGGAGTAGGGCGGATTAAGGCGCGTCTGTTTGCGCCGTATCCGCCAATTAGTTTGCGCCACGTTTTTTTGTGGCGCGAACGCGGATGGTTGCATCGTGCCATTGTCCCGCGTGCGCGACGAAAAGATGTCGCGCACCCTACCGTGCTTTTTTATTCAGTACTTAGGCGGTACACATGCCAACACCTTCTGATAACAGCTACACACCGCCGGCAGCCATGCCGAATTATTTGATACGCCATATTACGTTAAGGCAATTTCAGGTATTTGAATCCATTTATCGCTTAGGCAGTTTCACCCGTGCGGCTGAAGAGCTTTTTCTCACGCAACCAACCGTGTCCATGCAGATCAAAAAACTCACTGAGACGCTTGGGATGCCGCTGTTTGAACACGTTGGACGCAGCGTTGAGCCAACTGAAGCCGGTGCGGAACTTTACCAAACCTGCCGCAACTTGTTTGCAACGCTGGCTAATTTGGAAATGAAAATAGCCGATCTGAAAGGTCTCAAATGCGGACGTTTGCGCATGGGCGTGATTACCACAGCCAAATACCTCGCACCAGAAATGCTCGGCGAGTTTAGCCGTCTGTATCCGGGCATTGAACTCGCCTTAAAAGTCACCAACCGCGACAGCATTATCAATCGCATGTACGCCAACGAAGACGATCTCTACATCATGGGACAAGCCCCTGAAGGCGAGTTGGAATTGCATACTTTTCCTTTCGCACCCAATCCCTTAGTCGTGATGGCACCGCGCACACATCCTTTGGTGGGGCAGAAACAGATCAGTTTAGAAGAGATTGCCAAAGAGCCTTTCATTATTCGTGAACCCGGTTCTGGAATTCGTGATTTGACCTTGCGTACTTTTAATGCTGCCGGTTTGAAGCTACAGATCAAAATGGAACTGGGCAGTAACGAGGCAATTAAACATGCGGTGGTGGGCGGTTTGGGGTTGTCCGTCTTGTCTCTACATTCAGTGACATTGGAGGGCGTGGATGGACCGCTGGCAATTCTCGACGTGCAAGGTTTTCCGATTCTACGCAATTGGTACCTGGTTTATCCCAAAAGCAAAGAATTATCCTTAGTTGCGCAAACTTTTCTCAATTTTGCAGTGGATTACGAACCCAAAATACGCGCACAGATGCAAAAGACTTGGCCTAAATTAAAACAGTTTTTTGTCAAAGACGAAACACAATCCAGCTAAAGCGACTGCTCCCGTACACTTAGCCTTCATAGACAACAGAATGCGCCTGTTACACACTTTTTTACCCTTTTTACGCTGGTTTCCCATGACAGCCCAGACTTTGCGGGCTGACTTTATTGCCGGCATCACAGTCGCGCTGATTCTCGTACCGCAAAGCATGGCTTATGCACAGCTGGCTGGTTTACCGGTTGTTTACGGTCTATACGCCTCGTTTGTGCCGGTCATTATTGCCTCTCTATGGGGATCATCTAATCAGCTACATACGGGTCCGGTGGCAATGCTATCTTTAATGTCGGCAGCGGCTTTAATGACCTTCGCCACCCCCGGCTCCCCTGAATTTATTGAATTATCCATCATGCTGGCTTTGCTCGTCGGCATTTTACGCTTGGCGTTAGGCGTATTTCATTTGGGGGCGATTGTTAATTTACTCTCCAGCCCGGTGATTGTCGGTTTTACCAATGCGGCGGCGTTAATTATTGGTTTTTCGCAACTGAGCAAAGTCATTGGCGTTCCCTTCCCGCGTTCAGACTCCTATTTGGGTGATTTATGGAATGTACTCGTGCAGCTACCTCAATTACATTGGCTTACGCTGCTATTTGCGCTAGGAGCTTGGCTGCTCATTGATCGCTTACGCAAAATATCGCCGGCGATACCGGGCGTGCTAATCGCAGTGCTAGTCGCCACGGTACTCAGTGCTGCGATGGGCTACGAAGACAAAATAGACATCAACATCACACAAATCAAAGACGAATACACCCTCCAAGCCATCACCGCCTATCAAGAAACGCAACAAGAGATAAATACTCTGACTGCTTCTATCGCTGATAAATTACAAAAAGCCCAAGCACTGGAAGCCGTTGAAGAACTTGAAGCCATCAGCGCAGCACAGCGCTTACGCGCTGCCGCACATATTGAGAATTTCAAAGTGGTGAAATTAAAAAAAACCAGCAGTCCGCAACGCATTGAATTACACCGTATTGCCTTATACAGTGTCGGCGCAGAAGCTGCGACGGCAGATTTTTATACAGAAAAATCCTTAGTCGGACGAATCAGCGATGGCAAAGTGTGGCGTTTTCATCATGCCAGCCATGACAAGCTCACCTTATCGGCTGGCGGCGCGGTGGTCGGCGACATTCCTCGCGGTTTACCCAGCTTCGCTGTGCCTACCATTCAATGGCAGCTATTGCTCGCCTTATTACCCGCCGCCATGGTCATGGCATTGATTGGTTTTATGGAAGCTACCTCAATTTCCAAAGCCATTGCTACCACCACTGGCGAGCGCATAGATACCAGTAAAGAATTAGTCGGACAAGGACTGGCTAATATTGCTGGCAGCTTCTTTGGCTCTTACACCGTCAGCGGTTCTTTCTCGCGCTCCGCCGTTGCTGCGAAAACGGGCGCGAAAACGGGCTTGTTTGCCATTATCAGCGCACTGTCTGTGGTCTTGGTTTTATTGTTTTTTACAGATTATTTATACCATTTACCGCAAGCCGTATTAGCCGTCATTGTTATGATGGCGGTCTTTAGCCTCATTCGCATTGAACCCCTTATCCAAGCATGGAAAATTGACCGTTACGGCGCGTTGATTGGCATGATCACCTTCATAGCAACCTTATGGATGGCACCCTCTATTGCCAACGGCATTTTACTCGGTGTTTGTTTGACCATTCTGCACTTCTTAATCAGCACCATGAAACCCCGCGTCGCCATCGTCAGCCGCAAACCCGATGGCACTTTAGGCGGTATTCTTGAGCATCATTTAGAACCTATTAGTCAAGATTTTGTCCCCATCCGCTTTGATGGCTCACTGACTTTTATCAATGTCGCCTACTTTGAAGATATGGTGTTGGAAGCTCATGCTCGCTTTCCTCATGCGAAAACGCTGCTCATCATAGGTAGCGGCATTAATGCACTGGATGCGTCAGGCGAAGAAAAAATTTGCGAAGTGGCTAAACGCTTGGATAATGTTGGTGTCAAACTGGTCTTTAGTGGGCTTAAGAAACAAGTCCGTGAAGTGATGGAAAACAGCGGCTTACTTCAACGACTGGGTGAAGAGGTATTCTACTCGGACAAAGAAACCGCTTTAACCGCATTAATAGAACAAAGCAGACAAGAACAGCACTAATAAACAAGGACAGCGCAGTAGGGTTTGCGCCACGTCTTTTTGTGGCGCGAACGCGAATGATGGGCATCGTGCCATTGTCCCGCGTGCGCAGTAGGGTTTGCGCCACGTCTTTTTGTGGCGCGAACGCGAATG
>CAZOSP010000197.1:0-3483 GCA_964582525.1 uncultured Thiomargarita sp.
CTTGGGCTAATTTATCGGGATCGTCTTCACCGAGCAAAATCGGCAGCACTACCCGCTTCACACGCGGTTCTTGAAGTTTGTCGGCAAGCTGGTCAAGGTGGGTATCGCGGCGCAAAATCAGTTCTTCCTTAGCCACCTCAACCGTTTCTAAATCCAATATTTTGCTGCGGTCGCGGTTGGTTTTTATTTCAAACGTGACTTGATACGCCAGCGCGTTAAGCAACCAGGGTTGTCCTTGTGAAAGTTCCCACAAGCGTTGCAGGGCTTGTTCAGTAAATACCTGTCCGGTTGCTTGGCTGTGTTGCAATAGCAAAGTACGGCTTTCGATTTCGGTAAAGTTGCCCATGCGCAAGGACTTGGCTTTGATATTAAAGGCACTGCCGCCGGTAATAATCTCTTTGGTTGCGCTGGAATGGATGCGGTAATCACGCACATCGCGCACGCCGCATAAAATCACCGATTGTGGGAATGCGCCAGGGCGTTGCGTATAGCCCGCTCGCAACTGGCGCAGTAAGGAAATCAGGGTGTCGCCAATCAGCGCATCCACTTCGTCAAGTATCAATACCACCGGGCGTTGGGGTTCAAGTTGCACCCATTTGCTCAGAAAATCGGTGAGTGCGCCGTGCATACCTTGTTCGCGCAGGCTTTGCAGCGCGATTGCGGTCAAACGGTCATCTCCCCATTGCAAGCGCACTTGCGCGGCACAAGCACCAACGATTGCCTGCATCGCGGCATATACGTCTTCGCGTGCCGATTGGGCGATTTCGATGTTGACGTAGAGACTACGGTAAGTGGGGCGCAAATAGTCCGCCAATGCCAGCAGCGTGGTGGTTTTACCGGTTTGGCGTGGAGCGTGGAGGATGAAATAGCGTTGCTGGGCTATGAGTTGTTCAATTTCCGTTACATTGAGCCGCTCCAGTGGCGGCAAGGTGTAATTGAGATCGGGCTTGTTGGGTCCCGCATTATTAAAAAAACGTTCTTGCATGGTGATTTCCTTTTATAAGAGATACGTTTTGCGTTGCTTGCCTTGATGGGTCGGATTAGGGCGCGAAAGATGCGCCTAAGCAGACCCATCATGCTACCATGCTGAAGCATGGTAGTGGTTAAATCAGGAGATTAGCACGCCCATCTTAACTTAATGGCAGCGACGCTCTGCGTGGCAACGATACAACTCTTTAAAAGTACCTTTTCATTTGCGAATCTATAGCAACTATCACTTTTCAAATTAGGAGATTAATATATGCGATTTATACCCTATGCTAGCGCGGTGTGCTTAAGCCTCGCCAGCCTCACCTTAAATGCCGCCGATTATAGCAACAGCATCGGCATGAAATTCATCGAAATCCCCGCAGGGCAGTTTGAAATCGGCGGTTGTAATAAGGTGTTTTACGAAGATTGCGGCAATGAGGCTGGTTATATGGTGACGATTGATAAAGCCTTTTACCTCAGCCAAACCGAAGTCACCCAAGCGCAATGGGAGGCGGTGATGAGTAGCAATCCAGCGCATTTTAAGGGCAGCAAGCGACCGGTCGAGGAGGTCCGTTGGGATGATGCGCAAGCCTTTATTCGTCGCCTAAATCAAAAAGAAGGCGGCAACAAATACCGTTTGCCGACTGAAGCCGAATGGGAGTATGCCGCCCGTGCTGGCACCCGCACAGCATACAGCTTTGGCGACGAAGTCAGCCAATTAGGGCAATATGCTTGGTATAGTGAAAATGCGGGTAGCGAAACGCATTCAGTGGCACAGAAAAAGCCCAATCCTTGGGGGCTGTATGATATGCACGGCAATGTGTGGGAATGGACCTGCTCAGCGTGGTCTAGCACATATAACGGCGAAGAGCAACAATGCAATAATCGTGCCGAATTCCGTTCGTTGCGCGGTGGGTCTTGGAACGCCGGAGCGTCCAACCTGCGTTCGGCTTACCGCAACGACATCACGCCCGTCAACCGCAGCTACAGCCTCGGCTTGCGTCTCGCCAGGATAAAATAACCCTTTTTTCTTTATTCTTTTTCCCTTTATGGGGGTTCAGGGGGCGATAGCCCCCTGATCGCGCCATTTGCGCCGCTACGAACAGGGTACGCAGTGGATTGACGACATCGGGCGGCAGATTGGCGACTGCTTGAAAACGCGGGAGAAATAATCATTTTATTATGCAATTTCACTGGCATGAAGAGAAAAGACGCAGTAATCTAAGACAGCATGGACTGGATTTTGTCGCTTGTTACGCGATGGGTCTTGGCACAACAAAGCATCATGTTGGTATTTACGGGTACAAACAGCGCGGTTGTAGGCATCCATGCGGCAGATTGCCTTGCTTCGCAAGGATGGGAGCGCAAAATAGCCTGTCAGGATGATCCCAAACAGGGCGAGTAAAGTGATTGAAAATCCTGTTTGTTTTTTACGAGACAAACCCAATGCCCGTTAAAGATATTTTGTCTAAACATTTACTCAAGCGCATTGCCATTGATATGGCGATTTACTTGTTTAAGCTCGATGTCAGCGAAGCTGAATTGCTCGAAACTGAGTTTCAGCGTGTTGAGGATCGCCGTGCGGATTTGCTATTGCTGGTCAAAGCACCTGAACAATTTTTGCTACATATCGAAGTGCAAAATGATAATCACGCACAAATGCCTGAACGAATGCTGCGTTATTGGTTAGATATTCACACCGCGCATCCTGATTTAATCATCCATCAATATGTGGTGTATATCGGCAGAGATAAATTGCGTATGGCTGACGGTATCCAGCAAGATCGCCTACACTATGATTATCAATTACTGGATATGCGGGAGATTGATTGCCAGCATTTTTTGCAACATGACAGCCCCGATGCGTTAGTTTTAGCGATTTTGTGTGATTTCAAAGGGCGCGAACCGCGTCTCGTGGTTAGGCATATCATGCAGCGTTTGCAAACCTTGTTAAACAGCAATGAATCAGGGCTGCGCGAATATGTTGGCATGTTGGAAGTGCTGTCTAGCAACCGTCAATTACAAACTATTGTGCATGAGGAAGAAAAAATGTTAAGCGCGATTCAACTCAGTGATTTACCCTCTTATCAAGAAGGTAAGCAAGTCGGTCTGCAAGAAGGCTTGGAGTTAGGCTTAGAACAGGGCTTAGAACAGGGCTTAGAGCGAGGCTTAGAGCGAGGCTTAGAGCGAGGCTTAGAGCGAGGCTTAGAAAAAGGCGAATTACGCTTTCTAAAACGTATGCTTGAGAAAAAATTTGGGATATTATCGTTAGCGATTGAACAACGCTTAGAATCTGCTTCTGCGCAACAGTTAGAGCAATGGGCAGATAATATTTTAAGTGCGGAAACTTTAGATCACATATTTTTGGAGAACAATACATGAAATACCTCTTTTTACTCACTGTGCTGTTATGGTCAATCAACAGCCTTGCCGAATGTCGCTTAAACTCCACTGAACCGCGTCAGCAATTCCCGCCACACCCCGAGTGTTTTACTCAACAACCCATTCACACAT
>CAZOSP010000198.1:0-3404 GCA_964582525.1 uncultured Thiomargarita sp.
CTGTCACTCATTGATTAAATTATATTCACTCCAACACAAATTCCTGAAGAGCCTTCATTGTTCGAGGCAACGCTTGAAGAACAGCAGGCTTTGCTGATGACGTTGAACGAGGCCAGGAGTTTGTTGCAGCAGGAATATCAGCCGGACGGGTTTAATATCGGCATCAACGACGGCGAAGCCGCCGGTCAAACTGTTGGGCATCTGCATATTCACCTGATTCCGCGTTATCGCGGGGATTGTGCTGATCCGCGTGGTGGCATACGCTGGCTTGTTCCTGAACAGGCGAAATATGGGTAAACTGAGAACGCCGAAAAACTTTTTTCACCTACAATAAAATCAATCACTTATGCAAATACGCCCGATCTAAAATCAATGACTTACAGACTTTTTCAGCGTTTTCAGAAGCTTCAGTCACAGGTAACACATTATTATCTCACCTTACGCAGAGAAAGTTCCCGCGAAAGAAGAAGCAATAACTTACGCGATCACGCTAAAACGTAACTTATTGATTCTTCCTTATCCAAAATTTTTTCTGCGTAACGTGAGTGATTATTTTAAGAGGACGACAACATGCAAAAAATTGTACTGACATTTGAAGCAAAATCGATTCAAACTTACCTGCTAGACAGCAGCAAACTCAAAGATATGATCGGTGCCAGTGAGCAGATTGAAAATCTCTGCGCTGACCATGGATTGTTGGATAAGATATTGAAAACACTGGGATTAAAACCGGTATTTTCTCGCCGTGCTGGTGGCGCGTTTACTGTTTTCTTTAACCATGCAGACGAGGCGGACAGATTTTATGCGCTGTGGAGTTATTGTGTGCAACAGCAAGTGCCTGGCTTGGTGTTTGTGCTGCACCAACAAGCGTATGCGCAAGATAAAGACATCAAAACTGCTTTGAATGAGCAACAGCGGGCGCTAGAGCATGTGCGTAGCCAATTGTATTCTCAATTGCCGGTGCCAGGACCGCTAGTGGCGCGGGCAAAGCGTACCGGCGGGGCGGCGGTTGCGTATCAGCACGGAGAAAAGCAAGATGCGCCAACACTGTGTAAGCGTAAATTTGAGTCACGCGCATTGTTAGACAAAGTTGACCCGAACAAGCAATTTGAGTGGCCGGATACTTTTGATAGAGACGATGAAGAAGATGGCAAGCAAGAGACCGTGCTGTTTCCGGTGTTGCGCGATAATTCCTATATCGGCGTGATTCACGCCGACGGCAATGGATTGGGAAAGATTGTTAAAAAATTGATTGAAAACACTGTCCCGGAAAAACTACAAACCACGCTGCTGGCTTTTTCCGACGCAGTGCGGGATGCCACGCTCACAGCCACGCACACCGCCATCTGCGAGGTTGCCACTAAACATGCGGTCAACAGCGGCACAGTCATGCCCGCCCGTCCGCTGGTCGTCGGCGGCGATGATTGGTCGTTCATCGTGCGCGGTGATTTAGCGGTGGATTTTACCGCCGCTTATTTGGAAGCTTTTGCAACAGAAACCCGCACGGCATTTGCCCAGTTGAAAAAAGAGTATCCCGACATTGAATTGCCCGATTATCTCACCGCTTGCGCCGGCATTGCATTTGTCAAACCCAAACAGCCGTTTCATCAAGCCTACGCGCTGGCGGAATCGCTGTGTAAATACGCCAAGAAACGCGCCAAAGCGGATGACGACAAAACCCAAACACCCAGTGCATTGGCGTTTCACCGCATCACCACCAGCCAGATTGATGATTTCGAGATGATTTTAGAGCGCGAGTTGACCACTGCCCAAAACATCGTGTTGTCCATGCAGCCGTATTTTATCAATCTGCCCGCTGCGATTGCCGAAGCACCGCGCCTCAGCGATTTGATAAATCTGGCAAACAGCCTAAAAAATCCGCGCCTCAGCCGAGGCGCGACGCGGGAATTGCTGGATTTGCTGCACATGGATTTAAGTCAGGCGCAACAGCGGTTTGAACGCTGGCAAGAGAATTTGCAGTTGGATGAGGCGGGAAAGAAGCTGAAACAAGAGATAATGGATGATTTGTACCAATTGACTGGCGAATCGCGTCATCTCGATTTGCTGGATTTGCTCAAAAAAATCCCTAAAACCAATTTGCACGAATCGCCTTTAGGTGACGCCTTAACCCTCAACAGCATCCGCAGAGGCAGCGAGCATGACGACTAAATTCACTTTGAAGTTTGAGCTACACGGCTTTTGGCACGTCAGCACCGGGCGCGGTGAAGGCGCGATACTGGACATGTTGACCCACCGCGATACTGATGGGCTGCCCTGCCTGCCGGGGCGCAGTGTCAAGGGTTTGCTGCGCGATGCGGTATGCCGGGCGGAAGCCTGGGGGTATCTTGATAGCGGGACAACGGAAGACTGGTTTGGCACTTTGAGCAATCTCCAAGAATCGGAACAGCAAGTGTCTTATTTGGATACTGAAGCCGGTTGTTTGTTGGTCTCCGATGCGGTACTTGAGCCGGAAATGCGGAATTATTTGCGCTATGAAAAACAAAACGATTCCAAGTATGCCCAAACACTATTAGACGGTTTTTTTCACCCGCTGGCTGCTACCAAGATGCGTGACGGGGTGGCGCAAGATAAATCTCTGCGCAGCATGGAAGTGGTGATCCCGCTGGATTTATACGCCGAATTATGCGCACCAGCGGACTGGAATTGTGAACTTTTGCAAAAATGCCTGCCGCTGATTCGTGCAGCGGGCGGCGGCAATAACCGGGGCTTGGGGCGGGTAACGGTGAGTTTGGAGGAGATAAACCATGCGTAAATACTTTCTAGTACAACTGCTCGACGATGTAGTGATTAGCCAGCGTGCCGCCACGACCGGCGGACATATTGGCTTGAACTATTTGCCCGGCGCGGTGTTTTTAGGCGCGGTGGCGGCGGCGTTGTATAAAAAGCTCCCGGTTGCGGAACAACTCAGCATTTTTCACAGCGGCAAGGTGCGCTTCGCCACCGCGCTGCCGGTGTCGCCGCAAGGATTGCCGGGTTATCCCGTGCCAGCGTGCTGGCATTATCAAAAAGCCCAAGATAAGGAATCCCGCGATATTTTGAATCATCAACACAGCACTTATCGTGGCGAGCAGCCAGTGCAGTACCGGGATGAATTTCTGACTCCCGCCAAGACATTTTTCCAACCCGCCCGTGAATTTCGTCTGAAAACCGCGATTGATTCAGAAACAGGCCGGACGCGGGACAAACACTTATTCGGCTATACCGCGCTATCGAAAGGCATGTATTTTTGGGCAAAACTGGAAGCCGATGACGGCAGTATTTCAGCACAACGCTTTGCTGGCTGGGAGTGGCTAAGCTCCAGCTTAGCCAAATCGCCGGAGGCGATTGGAGCGGCTGCGCCGCTTGGCTGACTTGGAAGTCAGCCGCTCCCAGCGGCTAAGCTC
>CAZOSP010000199.1:0-3243 GCA_964582525.1 uncultured Thiomargarita sp.
TGGTGACGCTCGCGCTGGTACAGCGACTCCCCGCTGGTGACGCTCGCGCTGGTACTCGGCAGCAGCGGTTTCGTGCGCGAATCGGGCAGTTTCGCGGGCAACGTCAGCGAAGGCGACACTATTTTAGTCGTTAATTTTCAATTGTAGTGCCACTTGGGATTTTTTTAAATGTAAGTGGTTGTTTTTGGGAGAGGTTTAAAATGGGGTGTTAAAGATGGGTGAAGAGCCCTATCAGCCTCAATAGCATTTTATGGAATTTTGAATATAAGCTTAAACCTGTAATTTTGTTAAAATAAGCATTTCGTTAAATTCCGTTATGATCCATGCAAGGAGTCTATCTTATGTTATCTGTCAAAAGCCTAAACCCTATCCTATTGATACTATTCTTGTTATCCAGCATCAACATCCGTGCTGATGTAATAGTGCTGGTGCATGGCTATCTCAGCAACGCGCAAACTTGGGATATTAATGGCGTAATGCCCGTGCTAGAAAGCAACGGCTGGCAACGTGCCGGTTATTTAATCGGCAATCAAGTATTGCCCGCCGCCCCCGGACACGCCCTTGTCACGCAAGGCAAGCGCGTGTATCTAGCAGAATTACCCTCAGAAGCACCACTGATAATTCAAGCCAACTTGTTACGCCAACTCATAGACAATGTGCCGACTAAAAGCGCTGAAAAACGCATTCTAGTCGCACACTCCGCTGGCGGGCTGGCAGCGCGTTTACTGCTTTTACAACCGGACGCGCCCCCATTGGATGCCTTAATCACCATTGCCACACCGCATCTCGGCACACACCGTGCCGAGCAAGCCCTTGATTTGCTCAGTATTCCCTTTCCATTTTCCATTATGCCCGATTTTTTCGGTGGACAAGGAACGCATATATTGCGTCGTTCCGGCGGCTTGCTCATGGATTTAGTGCGCCCTTACCCCGGTTCCTTGTTGTTTTGGATGAACGCCCAACAACACCCAGCAACAACCGCTTATTATTCCATTGTGCGCGGCAATCCGGTGATTCTGCATGGCGATTGGTTAGTTCCCGCCGTCAGTCAAGACATGAACAATGTCCCCGCCTTACGTGGGCGGGCAAAAACTGTCGTAGTGTCCAGCGATCACAGCCTAACCCCGCAGGACGGCATCGCACTGATGGGAATCGTACAAGGTTTATAGCCTGATTTTATAGCCTGATTAATGCGCTTCGGACCTCACGGCATCCTAGCTTGCTATTGACTCCGCCTCAGCGATCCCTATATAGGGGCTGAATTTTTGCAAGGCTTTTTGTCTTGGAGAAATGCTGATGTTCCATACTGCGCCCTGCCTGAAACTGCTCTCTCAGGGGAGTTTTTTAGCACTTAAAATCCAAGAATTTAAGTGAAAAACCCGATAAGGAAAAAAGTGCAGTTTCTGGCAGGTGTGAGTATATTTTCCACAAGAATTGACGAGGATATGAGATGACCGTAGAAACCCATAAAGAAACCTTTGGCTTTCAAGCTGAAATTAAGCAACTTCTGGATTTAATGATCCACTCGCTATATAGCAATAAAGAAATATTCCTACGTGAATTAATTTCTAACGCTTCTGATGCCGCCGATAAATTACGCTTTGAAGCCTTATCTGATGATGCTTTATTTGAAGGCGAGAGCGACTTAAAAATCTGGATTGATGTAAATAAAGAAGCACGTACCATTACTGTACGCGATAACGGCATCGGTATGAACCGCGAAGAAGTCGCAGAGAATATCGGTACTATTGCGAAATCCGGCACTAAAGATTTCTTCAAAAATCTGAGCGGCGATCAAGCTAAAGACAGCCAATTAATTGGTCAATTTGGCGTAGGCTTCTATTCCTCTTTCATTATTGCCGATAAAGTGACTTTAATCACCCGCAAAGCAGGCATGAGCGCGGAACATGGTGTGCGCTGGGAATCCGCTGGCGACGGACAATATACCCTAGAAAATATTGAACGTGCAGAACGCGGCACGCAAATCACTCTGCATGTGCGTGAAGGTGAAGATGATTTATTAGAAGATTGGAAAATACGCACTATTGTAACCAAATATTCTGATCACATTGTCATTCCGGTGATCATGAAAAAAGAAGTTCCAGTGCTAGACGAAGAAGGCAAAGAAACGGAAGCAAGCACGATTGAAGAAGAAACCGTCAATAGCACGGAAGCCTTGTGGCAGCGCAATAAATCAGACATCAAAGATGAAGAATACCACGAGTTCTACAAACATATTGCGCATGATTTTGAAGAACCGATGGTGACGATCCACAATCGTGTAGAAGGTAATTTAGAATACACAGCAATGATGTTTATTCCCAACCGTGCGCCTTTTGATTTATGGGATCGCAATAATCGACAAGGGATTAAACTCTATGTACGCCGCGTGTTCATTATGGACGACGCAGAACATTTGCTGCCGCCTTATTTGCGTTTTGTGCGCGGTATCATTGATAGCAATGATTTACCGCTGAATGTGTCACGGGAAATTCTACAAAACAACAAACAAATCGACCAAATGCGCAATGGAACGGTGAAGAAAATCCTCAGTAGCCTAGAAGCTTTGGCAAAAAATGAAAAAGAAAAATATGCAAAATTCTGGAAAGAATTTGGCAAAGTGCTGAAAGAAGGGGTTTTAGATGACTTCAGTAACCGCGAGCGAATTGCTAAATTGTTGCGTTTTTCTTCTACGCATGACGATAAACTAGAACCCGAAATTACCCTAGAGGATTACGTCAGCCGTATGCAGGAAGGACAAGAGAAAATTTACTATATCACCGCAGAAAGTTTTGCTGCTGCAAAACATAGCCCACATTTAGAAATTTTCCGCAAAAAAGGCATTGAAGTCCTGTTGCTGCATGAACAAATTGATGAATGGCTGGTCACGCATTTGAATGAATTTGACGGCAAGCCATTACAATCTGTGACGAAAGGCGATCTGGATTTAGGCAAACTGGAAGACGAAGAAGAGAAAAAACAAACCGAGAAAGTCACCGAAGAACTGAAACCTTTTATTGAGCGCATTAAAGAATCTTTAGGCGAAAAGGTTAAAGAAGTCAAAGTCACACACCGGTTGACCAATTCGCCCGCTTGCTTAGTCGCTGATGCTCATGCGATGGATGCCAGTCTGGAAAGAATGCTGAAAGCTGCCGGGCAAAGCATTCCTAGTAGCGCACCTGTATTGGAAATTAACCCGCAACACGCGCTAGTAGAAAGCCTTAAAGAAGAAACGGATGAAGA
>CAZOSP010000200.1:0-3112 GCA_964582525.1 uncultured Thiomargarita sp.
CGGTCTGATTCGTGGTTTGTGCAGTTGTGTCGCTCATGAGATTGTCTCCGAATATATTCCTTAATTAAAACATGGGATGCTGTCTCAGGTATATTGACACAGAGGGCATTTTCTAGTTCCCAAGTGCCACTTGGAAACTCATACCTTGCCAGCGTCGCTGGACCGTTGTCGTACAGACCGCAACGTGGTCAAGACGGCATTCCCAAGTGGCACTTGGGAACGAGGTTTCTAGCCCTGTAGATACAAGTGTGCTTCGACCTCTCTCGTCGAAGCACACCTGCGCTATGCACCTGTTGTCGCGCCTTGGAGACAAACAAAAGGTTGCAAACCTTGACCCGCGAGAAGAGTAATTAATTGTCATATTTAGTAAACTGGCACTGTAATCGTTTTAGCACTATCCCATAATTTCAGCGTTTGGCTGTTATCATCCAAACGCTCGTGAAATTCACGCTTAATATACAAAGCGATATTTTTACGACAAGAAACCTCTCGATACCCCTTATCGCCGCCAGCATAGCCCAGCAACAAAGATTTTTGCACACTTGCCGATAATTCAGGGTTTGGATAAAAACGCAATTTCACATACGACCGCCACTCCTCGCTACCCTCACCCGGCACCCAATCCTCATCAGTGGTTTCTGCTGCCAATATCCGGGTCAATACAAAATCCAAATACTTATTTTCAACATGACTATACGCATGTAAATGATAACGATGCCCTGCAAACGCCAGATAATTCGGCGAAATCAAAAACGTCCGCACACCCTCATCCATTTTATTGCGATAATAAATATGCAAGGTCTCGTGATGACGCAAAGCACCAAGCACCCTGCGCAAAATATCACGCGACAACTGCGGATATAGCGAGCGTTCCATATCCTCAATTTCCAATTCACTCCATTCCGCTTCTACTCCAACATCCAGATAATGCGCCCGTAAATTCTGCCCACGCAAATAATTCAAAAATTCCATCGGTTTAGCACTGATGTAATGCGGCGTAAAGTCCTCAGTCGCAATATGCCGCTTTTTCGCATGGCTATAAACCATCTGTTCAGGGTGCAACTCACGGTACTGATTCAGCACTGCCTGCGCGGTCTGGCGCGTCAGATCAAACACCTCGGTTAAATCCTTGGCGTTTAAGCCATCCTCCCAATACAAACGGGTTTCGATGTAAGCAAAGCGGAGTCGAGTGTCGAGTTTCATAATGCGTTTTCTAGTTCCCAAGTGCCGCTTGGGAACTCATACCTTGCCAGCGTCGCTGGACCGTTGTCGTACAGACCGCAACGCGGTCAAGACGGCATTCCCAAGTGCCACTTGGGAACGAGGTTCCGCACTCGCGCCACCATTCACGCCGCAAACAAAGACCGACTAGCATCGCTGCCTAATTCCCGTACATTACGCAGTTGTGGCGACTCGTCGATCAGCACTGCAAGACTGCCTGCGTCATTTTTAATACATCCAGGCTGGGCGCGACATCATGGGTGCGGATTATCGCCGCGCCCTGCGCCAACGCCAGCGTCGCTAGAGCCAAGCCACCGAATAAGCGTTGCTCAACGGGTTTGTCCAGCAGCGTACCGATCATGGATTTACGCGACACGCCAATTAGCAGAGGGCAACCCAGTTCATGCAGACAATGCAGATGCTGCATCAGCCATAAATTATGTTGCAGGGTTTTAGCAAAACCAAAACCGGGGTCGAGATAAATCCGTGTTTTCGCAATGCCCGCCGCTTCACAAGTCCGCACACGCTCCGCTAGAAAATCCTTAACCTCTTGTAGTACATCAAAATAATGCGGCTCGGTCTGCATGGTACGCGGCTCGCCGCGCATGTGCATAAGACACACCTCGACTTCGCTGTCTGCTACCACTGCCAATCCATCAGGCTCACGCAAGGCTTTGACATCATTAATCATATCCGCGCCTGCGGCGATTGCCGCCCGCATCACCGCGGGCTTGCTAGTATCCACAGAAATTTTCACGCTTGGCAGGCGTTCACGCACGGCTTTTAAGACTGGCATGACACGCGCCAGTTCGGCTTCCAATGTCACTGCCGTCGCGCCCGGGCGGGTTGATTCGCCGCCTATATCTATATAGCCCGCGCCCTGTTCAAACAGGTCCAAGGCATGAGCCAGTGCTGCATCAAATTGATTAAAACGTGCGCCATCGGAAAAAGAATCGGGCGTAAGATTAAGAATCCCCATGATTTGGGGGTTAGGATGTGATTTCATCATTTTTGTTGGCTTAAAAGGGCAGGTGAACTTCAAAAACCTCAGTAGAATGAGCATTCAATAATACCCGACCAGCAGGCTCCAACCTTCTAGGTTTTGCAAGCCTAGAGGATTTGCTGCTCGCTCCCGCATGGGAATAGCGGACGGCTTACACTGCTAACAACAATCGCGCTGGGTCTTCTAAAATCTGCTTAATGGCGAACAAAAATTGCACGGCATCGCGTCCGTCAATAATGCGGTGGTCGTAAGACAGCGCGACATACATAATGGGGCGAATGACTACCGCGCCATTTTCTGCTATCGGACGCTCGACAATATTGTGCATACCTAAAATCGCACTTTGCGGCGGGTTAAGAATGGGCGTGGATAGCATAGAACCGAAAATGCCGCCGTTGGTAATGGAAAAAGTTCCGCCTTCTAAGTCACTGATTTCCAGCTTGTTGTCCCGTGCGCGTGCGCCAAAATCAGCTATCGTCGTTTCAATTTGTGCAAACGAGGCGCGATCTGCGTTGCGCAAAATCGGCACAACTAAGCCGCGTGGCGAACTGACAGCAATGCCAATGTCATAAAAACCGTGATAAATAATATCGTCGCCTTGCGTGGAAGCATTGATAATGGGAAATTTTTGCAGGGCGGCGACAGCGGCTTTGACGAAGAACGACATGAAGCCCAATTTAGCCTGATGCGTTTTCTGGAATGAATCTTTGTATTTGTTACGCAAATCCATCACCGGCTGCATATTAATTTCGTTGAACGTGGTCAAAATCGCATGTTCTTGTACGGCATACAATAAACGCTCGGACACGCGACGGCGTAAGCGCGTCATTGGCACGCGCTCTTGTGGACGACCACGCGCATCTGCCACCGCTATGTTGGCTGACGCTG
>CAZOSP010000201.1:0-3078 GCA_964582525.1 uncultured Thiomargarita sp.
GTAAACCTTAGTTCATTGATATTTAAGATTTTAGTGCGAGGCTCGGAATTGCTGAACGCTGTTTAGGAGAAATGTATGCTGACGGGTAGCCCTAATTTTTTTCGCCCACCGTTACCAGCAGCATTTTATCCGTGTGTAGGCGACGTTTTAAGGCTTCCCGAACTTGCTCAAGGGTGACGGATTCTATGTTCTGCGTCCATGTGTGCAAGTAATCCAAAGGCAGTCCGTAAAAGCCGATCATGGCGATATAGCTGGCGATTTTGGCGTTGCTATCGATTTGCAAGGGAAAACCGCCGCTGAGATTTTTCTTCGCTGCCTCTAATTCTTCAGCAGTAGGTCCTTGCGTAACATAGCGTTCTAGGCTTTCGCGCAGCACGGCGATGGCTTGCGCGGCTTGCTCGTTGCGGGTTTGCAGTGTCGCGGCAAATATACCCGATTGCCGCATGGGAATAAAAAAGCTGTAAACACTGTACGCCAGCCCGCGTTTTTTGCGTATTTCGTCAAATAACCGCGATACTAGACCGCCGCCGCCTAAGCTGTAATTAGCCACATAAAGCGGAAAATAGTCTGCGTCATAGCGCGAGTAGCCGATTTGCCCTAATTTGATATGGGTTTGCTTGGACGGATGAGATATATGCTGACTTTTCGCTTGGCTTAGATCGGCGACTGGCGGCAGGGGGGCGGCAGCTTCGCCGCTGTTGAGCGGACGGCTGATGCGTTCTGCCAGTTGTTCGGCGGTGCTGCGATCTAACGCGCCGATCAGCGCGATGACGGTATTTTTTGCTACATAATGGCGCGCATAAAAGTCTTGCAAGTCTTCGCGTGTGAGGGCTTCAAGGCTGGCTTGTGTGCCGCTGGGCATGTTGCTGTAGGGATGTTCACCAAACAGTTGGCGATAAAAAGCCCGTTCCAAAATCTCTTCAGGCGATTGTTGTTGGTATTGTAGGCTTTGCAACATTTGCTTACGCACTCGCTCTAAGGCGTTGGCGGGAAAGTCGGGCTGACTGATGACTTTAATGAAAGTTTCTACAGCCGGCTGCATGAGTTCGCTCTGGGTGAGGGTGCGTAAGCTCACGGATGCCATGTCGCGGGCGCATTCTAGGCGAACTTGCGCACCTACATTGTCAAATTGTTCGGCAAGCTGTTGCGCACTTAAACCACCGGCACCTTCTTCTAACATGCCATTGGTTAGGGTGGCGAGTCCTGATTTGTCACCGTCTCGCGCTGCGGCTGCATCAAATACGACTTTGATGTCGAGCATCGGAAGCTCCGCGGCGGGGACGAAATAGACCCGCGCCCCCTGGCTGGTTTGCCAGTGTTGGATGGTGGGCATGGCAACCGCTTGAACGCTGATCAATAAGGCAAAAATAAACATCAGTGATGGCATGGGATTAAGACTCCTGTGCAGGGGCTTTGGTGGTTAAAGGCAGCGGCTCTAATACGCCTACGGTTAAGCCGTCGTCAATTAAATATTTTCGTGCTACAGCTTGTAGTTGTGCGGGAGTGATCGCGCTTAAGCGTGACACGTATTGATCGGCGATACGCCAATCTAACCCGGCGGTTTCTAACAAGCCTATCTGCATGGCTTGGTAGAATAGGGAATCTTGTTCATAAATTTTTTCTGCGATTAATTGTGCTTTGACTCGCTTTAATTCTGCCGCATCGATCAATTCACTCTGTACCCGTTCGATTTGTTTACGCAGTGCGTTTTCTAAATCGATAACGCTGTGAGCTTGCGCGGGAATGCCGGAGAAGACGAATAACTCGTCTAAGCGACTATAAGGATCGTAACTGGTATTTAAGGAGCTAGCGATTTCTGCTCCGCGCACCAGGTCGCGGGGCAAACGCGCACTGTCGCTGCCATCAAGTACATAAGCGAGCAGTTGTAGGGCGTAAACTTCCCATTCTGCATCTGGTTTGACGGTTGTTAGCGAAGGGGTTTTGTAACCCATGAGCAAATGCGGCAATTTTGCCGGTTGCTTAACGGTGACGCGCTTAATGCCGCGCTGCGGCACTTCAGGACGCGCTCGCGGCGGGATGATTTTAGCCGGTTTTAATACGCCAAAATATTTTTCCGCCAATGCCAATACACTGTGCGCTTCAACATCCCCAGCTACCACAACTATGGCATTATTCGGTGCGTACCATTGTAGATACCAGTCGCGCACATCCTCCAGCGTGAGATTGACTAGATCAGCAGGCCAGCCAATGGTCGGGTTTTGATAAGGGCTGGTTTGAAATGCTGTAGCAATGAAAGTTTCATAGGTCAGCGCGGTGGGTTTGTCGTCATAACGCAGGCGGCGCTCTTCAATCACCACCTCGCGCTCTTTTTCAAATTCTTCTGGAGCAAAGGTTAAATGACGCATTCGATCAGCTTCTAATTTGAAACTCATGTCTAAATGCGAGCGGGCTAACTTTTGATAATAGGCAGTGAAATCAGGACCGGTAAAAGCATTTTCCTGCGCACCATATTCTGCCATTATTTTGGAAAACAGATTGCCCGGATAGCTATCCGTGCCTTTGAACATCATGTGTTCGAGCATGTGCGATAAGCCGGTACGCCCGCTTTCTTCGTAGCTCGCGCCGATTTTATACCACACTTGGCTAATTGCCACAGGCGCACGATGGTCTTCTTTGACAATTAATTTCAGCCCATTGTCTAGCACATATTCATGCACACTTGCATGAGCGGTTTGCCCAAATCCTATGCAAACCCATAAAACAAACAAATAGAGTCCTCTACTTAACATCAGTTGCTCTCCTAAAGTAAATAACTCACCTTACGCAGTGGGTGGTTTTTTGGCTTTGAAACATCGCTTAACACTCATCCAACGCAGTGAAAATATCATCTATGGTCTCCGCCGTTAAAACGGCTTCCGAGCATTGTTCAAGCTGCTGTTCGGTGGCAATATCCAAGCGGTCTTCAAGTGCCTGCGGCAATGCACCAAATTTTTTCTTCAATTGACGTTTTAGAAAACGCACTTCGCCACTATGCAAGCCGAGTCGTTCCCCTTCTTGCCGTCCTTCTTGTCGTCCCTCTTGTCGTCCCTCTTGTCGTCCCTCTTGTCGTCCCTCTTG
>CAZOSP010000202.1:0-2934 GCA_964582525.1 uncultured Thiomargarita sp.
TCGCCGCCTGCGGCGGCGCTTTGGCTGACTTGGAAGTCAGCCGCTCCCAGGTCAGGCCAGCAGGGTTTGCGCCACGTCTTTTTGTGGCGCGAACGCGAATGCTCGGTAGCGATCCATCGTCCCGCGTGCGCGACGAAAAAATGTCGCGCACCCTACTGGGCTCGTCGCCAAAGCGGTCGGCAAAGTCCAGGCGGATGCCGCTGTCGATTGGCTGTTGGCGCATTTGAGCGTCATTGCCGCCGACACAGCGGTGTTTTTGCAGGCACGCGGTTTGACGATGGACGATTTTGAAGATGCGCTGGTGGCCGCGTTGGCAGCGGAAAGCGGTTGCGATTATGTGGTGACGCGCAATCTCGATGATTTTGCCCATTCGCCGATCCCCGCGCTGTTGCCCGTAGATTTACTGATTTTGTTGGAGCAGTAGATACCGCACGGATAACATCCCTGCAAGGGATGTTATCCGTTTCTGCTTAGCGCGGCACTACGCTGTTGGGCAGCAGATCAAACGTAAATGATCCGTGACGCTGCTGCATTTCCACGCTGTAGTTGGACGTTTGTATGCCACCGAACGGTTGCATGACCGGCACGGCGACATACGGAATATTCAGTGTGCCGGTCGTGGGTGAATAGGTTGCCACGCATTCCCCCGCCGAGGTGCTGCTGCCGCTGACGGTCACCGTTTTCTGCACGGTCGAGGTATAACCCTGGCTGTCGGTGGCGGTTAAAGTAATCGTGTGTGTGCCGGGTGTCGTAATCGTCATAAAAGCCGCCGACCCGGAAGCAGTTTGACCGGTCGAGCTACGCCACTGGTAACTGACCGAACCGCTTGGCGCATTGACAAGGCTGGCGTTAAGCTGGATAGTCAAGGGTGCTGTGCCGTTTGCCGAACTTACTGTAGCAGTGACGGTAGCCCCGCAGCCGATGGGTTTTAGTAGGCAGGCGGGGTCGGTGGTTGGGACGGACGATGTGCCTTGTGCGTAAAGCTGTTGTACTTCTGTGGCGGAAATAGCGCGGTTGTAGATACGAATTTCGTCTATTTTCCCTTTGAAAATTCTGTTACCGTAAGGGTCTATTTTTATCATACCTATGCGTATTGGATGTTGAGTTCCTAATTCAATTTTTCCAATCGTTTTAGTGCTAATGACTTGACCATCTGAATACAGTTTAGCAATGCCTGTTGAATAGTCATAACTTGCACCAATAAATTTCCACTGCATTTTCAATACATTTGCGACAAGAAGATAATCCGTCCATACTCCGCTTCTTGTCACAAATCTTGTAAAGAATCCATCAGCCGCAGAATCAATATTACTTGTCTCCCATAAATGTACGCCAAAGTCGTAATTATCTGTAACTAGCGGATCATATGCTACTATTGGTCCATCTGATCCCTGTGACAATACCCAAGAAAAGATCGAAATAGAATATCTTGTGTCTAAAGAATTAGATGCAGGAATTTCAATGTAATGACTTATGCCGTCAAATTGATACGCACTATTGGCATTCCCGTTTCTGTCCGTTGTCAATGTCGCGCCGCTTACCGTCCCGTGATTCCCATATCCACTTGAATCATTTGCATTCCCGTTAAATGGATAATAGGCCACCAGACCATCAGTCAAGGCGGCATTAGCACTCACGCTTACACACAGCGCCGAAACAGCAACAAAGGTTTTAAAAGTAGAAAAACGCATGGTAAAATCTCCTGTTTAGAGGATTGCCAGTCCTAAGTTGGGTTAGAAAACGGTTGACATTTCAGCCTCAAAGCGTACAGAACCGTAGCTATTATCAACAGCAACCCACAGTTCAATTACCTACCCTGTGAGTACAATGTCATGCAGTTGCACGAAAAAATCCAATTCATGCGCACCCTGCGCGGCTGCTCGCAAGAAGAAGTGGCGGAAAAGTTAGCCATGTCTAGCGGCGGCTACGCTAAAATGGAACGGGGAGAAACCGATATTCCTTTGTCTCGCTTGGAGCAACTGGCGCAGGTGTTGGGTTTAGGGCTTCAGGAGCTTTTCAGTCCGCAGGGTAGGGTGGTAATCAATCTGGGAGAAAATTCTCACAGCCAAAACGAATACAAGGATTCTCAACAACTCGCGCATGAATTAGAAAAATCGCAACTCATCATCAGCCACCAAGCTAAAGAAATCGAACTGCTACGCGAGCAAATTGCGCAACTCAAGGAATTGGATACCTTGCGGCAAAGCCGCTGAATCCGCCCGGCGCGGATGCGGTTCAGTCTTTTTGATCCAAACGGTTCTTATACTTTTGCCGATTATTTCAAGCTCAATACCGACTGTTTTGGGCAAAAATGACCCAAGACGACTATTTCCCGCGTAACCCGGTGCGCGAGGCCATGCAAAGACCTTACGCCGACAGCGTGCTGGAAATCATCAAACGCTACAAGGCCGCGCTGGACAACAAGCAGGCTTGACGGTAAGCGTTCAGTCCCCCTCCCGTTTTACCCTCACCCCAACCCTCTCCCCGAGGGAGAGGGGGCAAAATGCAGAGGGGGACTGAACGCTTACGTTGCGCGCTACTGGGCTGGGAGTGGCTAAGCTCCAGCTTAGCCTCGCCGCCTGCGGCGGTGCTTTGGCTGACTTGGAAGTCAGCCGCTCCCAGGTCAGCCGCTCCCAGGTCAGCGCGGCACTACGCTGTTGGGCAGCAGATCAAACGGGTACTCCTAAACATGTAGTGCTATATGCTATACTAATCACCCCATAAAATTTTCATATAACAACCATCGGAGTACTTATGAATTCTCCAAAATGTGGTTCTTCACATACCAAAAAAATGGCTCAATACACAATAAAAAGCAGAAATATCAATGTAATGACTGCAAATATCAGTTTATTGAAAATCCTAAAAATAAAATAATCAGCCGACATTCCGCACACCCTCATCCCGTTCCAGAATATATTTTTTCATACCGCT
>CAZOSP010000203.1:0-2791 GCA_964582525.1 uncultured Thiomargarita sp.
AGGTCGCGCCATGCTGTCAAAAGCGGGCAATGCGGTGGTTCGCGCTAAACTTTACATGTCTGCGATTGTTGCGGCGCAATATAACCCGGATGTTAAAGCACTTTACCAGCGGCTATTAGCCAAAGGAAAATCAAAAATGGCGGCACTCGGTGCCTGTATGCGTAAGCTCGTTCATATTTGTTTTGGTGTTTTGAAGCATCAAACGCAATATTCGCCAAAAACTGCGTAAATTTACACTTTCCTTGTAAAATAATGCTTGACTTGAGAGACGGTATCTACTTGGCTAAATGGCAGTGACCCTATCCGACTGCCGTGCTAGACAGGCGCATAGCTTGGTGCTAGTTTGGTGATTTTTTTGATGAGACACACTCGAAAGGAGAGTTAAACATGTCCCGCTATTTTTTATTTTGCTTATCGGTTTGGTTGCTTTTGGTCGTGCAATCCGTAGATGCTGTTGAAATTTCATCTACATGTCCCAAGCCTTCTCCTCTTCCAGATATGAATCCACGCGGTTCATCAACTCCCTCTGTTTATTATTCTATTAGTCCTTATTGTCGTTATCATGATGCCTCTGCTGATACCGGCTCAGTTACTGTAACTGCCTACAATAATCCGCCTAACTGGAACACAACCAGTAATGTCAGTTGGATAAATATTACCTCTGACACAAATAGTATAGGCAGCGGCACTCTGATTTATTCAATACAACCCAATAATACCGGTAGTTTACGTCGGGGAACGCTGACAATAGCAGATAAAAGTTTTAGCATTATACAAACAGCCGAATCTTGTATTTACACACTTTCTCCCTCCTCCCGCACTCACACCGCCAATGCTGAAACCGGCAGTGTTTCTGTCACCGCATCAAACAGCAGTTGCACTTGGAATGCGGCAAGTAATTCAAATTGGGCAAGCATTACTTCTGGCAACAGCGGCACCGGTAATGGCACGGTGGCTTATTCGCTACAAGCCAATAGTAGTCCACAGCGCAATGGCTTGTTAAGCATTGCCGGACAGACTTTTACCCTGATCCAAGAGGGAGCGGTTCACGCCATTGGCAAAGCCATTATCATCACCGCTTCAGGGGCGCATCAAAACAATACCCTGTTTCCGCGTAGCGAGGAACTCACGCGCCGCATGTATCGCGCCCTGTATCAACGCGGTTTTGAGCATGAGGATATTATTTGGCTGAATCCGAAACAATGGCAGGATGTTGATGGCGATGGTGCGGATGATGGGGTGGTGGACAATAATTTATTTGAACCCGAAACCGCGCTAAATCAGGCGTTTGAGGCAATGCGCGATTTACAGGCAGGGCAACAGTTTGTGCTGCATGTTCATGGTCACGCGCTGCAAAATCAAATCAAAATCACCCGCGATTATTGGCTAGACGCAGCCGGGTTGCAGGCTTTATTAGGACGCATTCCTCAAGCTGTGCAGCAAATAGTCATTGTGGATACCTGTTATTCCGGATCATTTTTGGATGAGTTGCAGGGCAGCAATCGCATCATTCTGACCGCTTCAGACGCAGAAAGCACCGCTTGGAATGCTAAATTTGCTACCTTTTCCGGTGAATTAATCAACCACCTACGGCGCGGCAGCGCGTTGCGGACGGCGTTTCAAGCAGCGGAAGATATGATGCGCGGTTCACCTGAGCTATTCGGTACGCAGCGTCCGCAACTGGATGACGATGGCGATGGGGTTTATTCCTCGCGTGATGGCGTGCGTGCCGCGCAGGTGATGTTGGGTAAAGAAGGCAGTCGCGCCGCCGATGCGCCTGAAATCCTGCAAGTGCATGAACGCCTAAACCTGTCCAGCCCTGAAGCCGTGCTGTGGATAAAAACCTCACCGAGCGGAGAACAGGTGCGCAAAGTGAAAGCGGTACTCATGCCGCCTGCGGTGGCGATGGATAATTATGCCGGTGAAGAGACTGACTTTGGGCGCGTGGAAATAGAATTGTTGTATAACGGTGCGCAAAGTCGTTTTGAGCAGGTGTATCATTTTAACCAAGGCGGTTTGTGGAAACTGTTGTATCAGGTGCAAGGCTTAGACGGCACTTGGTCAGCACAGGTCGCCGGTGAAGTGCAAGCCCCAGACCTGATTAAACCCGCAACGGTTAAAGCCTTGCTAAACCAATCCGCCTACGCGGTTGGCGAACCTTTGCGTTTCGACTTGTCCCTAAACGCCGCAGATGCAACGGCTTACGATGTGTATGCAGCGATTCTGTTTCCGGCGGGTTATTTTGTCACCATTCGCTATCCTTTGGAGTTCAGCCTGCCCGGCACCATTATTCCTTATCAATCGGCGTTCAGTTTCGCACCGGCTAAAACCTTGAGTATTTTGGATTTTCCATTGCCGTCCGGCTTGCCGACAGGGATGTATGGGGTGTGCGGGGTCGTCAGTCCAGCCGGACATGACCCGTGGGACGTGCCGGCTTGGGTGGATTCTCATTGTGAGAATTTTGAGCTGCGCTAATTGAGTGCGGGAGGGCAAGGGTCACAAGCCCTCCTAAATCTGACAGGTTTTAGCATTGCGTGGTGGGCAAAACTGCACGCATCGCCTGTGGTCAAATCCGAACGCATTGGCGGCAAGGTCAAGCAGACGACTTTAAAAATACCCACCGCGTAGCGTGAGTTATTTAGACATTAGCCGCCCTGATTCATACGGTCCTGCGTTTGGTGGGCGATCATTTTCTCCTCATCGGTGGGAATGACCCACAGGCTTATGCGGCTGTCGCTGCTATCAATGCGTTGCGCATGATGCGCGTTTGCCTCGCTGTCTAATTTCGCCC
>CAZOSP010000204.1:0-2734 GCA_964582525.1 uncultured Thiomargarita sp.
GCATCTTTGTAGGATTTGCGCCGCGTCTTTTTGCGGCGCGAACGCGGAAAAGAGACGGCATCTTTGTAGGATTTGCGCCGCGTCCTCGTTCCCAAGTGCCACTTGGGAATGCGGCGCGAACGCGGATAAGTCGGCAAAGCCCGCGTGTGCGCCGCAAAGATGGCGCACACCCTACTTGGCTGAAACCTCCACGCCTAAATACGCATGAATACTCGCCGCCACCCGATGTCCACCAGCAACCGCGTGGATCACATCAGGTCCTTCCACCACATCGCCTGCCGCCCACAGCCAAGACAGGCTGGTGCGACCTTCGCTGTCAATCACAGGACGACCACGGCGATCCCATTGCAACGCTTCGGTGACGGTTTCGCCTAAATAATCCAGTTGCGCAGCTTGCCCAATGGCTTCAATGACCATTTCGGCTTCATGCAGAATCACGTCATTTTCATCGTATTTAGGGTGAAAACGCCCTTGTTCGTCGAAAATCGACACACAACGCACGGTTTCCAAGCCTTTCAGCACATCGTTCTCAATCACGCATTGTTTGGGTCCGCGACTGTTGTAACGCACAATGTTTTCCTCTTCAGCTTCAATGACTTCAACCGGATCGGCGAGCATTTTATCTGCCGCTTCCAGTGCCACCAGCGTGACATTAACTGCTGGGTATTGTTGCCGTTGCAAGCGCGTTAAACTCCGCGCAATATCAAAAGCGACGTTGCCGCCGCCGATCACCACCGCCGAGCGCGGCACATCTTGCAGGCGGTTTTCTGTGACTTCGGCTAATAATTCAATCGCCGAGCGCACTTGTGGGTGATCTGTCCCCGGTACACGGGTCGAGCGTCCGCCGTGTAAGCCGCTGGCGATCATGATCGCATCAAAGTCATTTTGCAGGGTTTGCAGAGTGACATCCTCGCCCACTTTAGTATTGCAGCGAATCTCTACGCCCATTTCTTTAATCACATCAATATCTTCATCCAAGCGGTTATAAGGCAAACGATACTCAGGAATCCCCCAGCGCATCATGCCACCGGCTGCGCTGTAGCTTTCAAAAATCGTCACCCCATGCCCTTGTCGCGCCAAATCATAAGCCGCGGTTAAACCTGCCGGACCTGAGCCGATAATCGCCACGCGCTTGCCGCTGGCTTCGCTCAAACAACCCTCTTTAGCGATACGTTTGACCTGATCATGGCTGACAGAATCCATCGCATAACGTTTCAACCAGCGAATGCTCACCGCCGCGCCGCGCCGCCCAATCGAGCAAGCATCTTCGCAGCGATGGGTACACACCCGACCACAGACGCTGGCGAGCGGATTGGTGCGATAAATTTGTCGCACTGCCTCTTCCAAATCCCCTGCCCAAATCGCACGGATATATTCAGGCGCGTTCATGTGCGTGGGGCAGGCATCGTGACACATGCCGCATTGAATGCAGCGCGAGGCTTCAAACAAGGCAGTTTGCTCAGTAAAGCCTTCAACGATTTCGGTGAAGGAATCGTTACGTGCTTCAGGGGCTTTTTCTGGCATCGGCTTGCGTTCCAAATCCAGCAAATCCGCATCATCCGATTTTGACCAGCCTTTGGCAAAGCCCAGCCCATGCAAACCCTTTTCATTGGGCAAAATAAAAAAACTGTCCAGCTTGACATCCACATGCACATATTCACGCGATAACGCCAGCGAACCGCTAGGGCAAATATCCACACACAGCCCACACCAGCAACAGCGTCCGTAATCAATCGCCGGACGTTCGGGCTTCACGCCCTTGATCGGATCGCTGGGCAAGTCGGGAATAGCCACCATGCTGATGGCTTCGTTATCACAAATTATCGAACAAGTGCCGCAACCGATACAGAGTTCCCAATCATTAATATGGAAACCGCGATAATTCGGTGCGGCAGGACGGGGTTCAATCGGTAGGGTAACAGGCGGCTGTCCCAGTTGCCCCAAGGCTTTAAGCGGTGCGAGAAAACTTTTCATAAATCAAGTTCCGTATGCGTGAGTGTCCCTAAATGCTATGTCGGGTTTTGAGTGTTTCGGGTGTTGAATGTTTGCAGAAGACTTCAGTCTTCAAGATGAGGGTGAAAACCCTCACTACCAACAGTCACTGAAATGTCATAAATATAGCTTGCGATTTATCTATAAGGTATTACAATGCAAAGTCCGTTGCGATGCAACTATTTAGGTTAGAATGTTTCGTCATCGGAAATAAACTTCTATAACCTAACACCTATCTCCTAATAACTAGGGGGCGACACTGGTTTCGACGTGAGTTACAAACCCTAAGGGGCATGCCGAGGTGCAGATTTCCTCGTAAATCTAGCTGCAAACTATTTAGTTGCCAACGACGACAACTACGCTCTAGCGGCTTAAGCCCGCTGGTCTCTGACCCGATTTCGTGCTTGTGCGTGCGGATTTGTCAGGGATAACCCTAACACAAGATCGCGTTTTTATTCGTCTGGGATGAGAACGCTAAAACTTACCGGACTCACCGCTGCTCAATCCTGCCTGTCGGAGTGGGCAGCGGCAAAACAAAAGACTAGGCTACGCATGTAGAACCAAAGGCAGAGGACTAACGGACGCGGGTTCGATTCCCGCCGCCTCCACCACTTTTCCATTTTAGCTTGTTTCACTCCATCCCATAAGCCCAATCATCACGCGGCTTAACTAGTATTATTCGTTTCGCGCTGTTACATTCTAGCCACTGCAATACCGCATATTAAGGCGGTATATCTGACGG
>CAZOSP010000205.1:0-2707 GCA_964582525.1 uncultured Thiomargarita sp.
GCTGCCGAGCATTCGCGTTCGCGCCACAAAAAGACGTGGCGCAAACCCTACTGGCCTTATTCAACAAACCCTGTAGATACCGTTTGGCGTGACGAAAATCTAGGCGGCGTTTGATCCTAATTTTGCTCCCGATAACTTTGCTTAAACTTGCCGAGCCCGGTAGGGTGCGCGACATCTTTTCGTCGAAGCACACGGGGTGATGGCACGCTGCCGAGCATTCGCGTTCGCGCCACAAAAAGACGTGGCGCAAACCCTACTGGCCTACTGGCCTTATTCAACAAACCCTGTAATAGATACCGTTTGGCGTGACGAAAATCTAGGCGGCGTTTGATCCTAATTTTGTTCCCGATAACTTTGCTTAAACTTGCCGAGTTTACTTGAGCTCACCCAAGGATAAACCTATGAAAACCTCTCTCACCCTCCCAGACGACTTGCTGAACGAAGCCTTGACCCTGACAGGCTTGAGCAACAAACGCGAAGCGGTTATCCTGGCTTTACAAACCCTGGTGCAACTCAAACGTCAGGAACGCATCCGCCAATATCGCGGCAAGCTAAGTTGGGAAGACAATCTTGATGAAATGAGACACGACAAATGATCGTGGTCGATTCCAGCGTGTGGATTGATTATTTCAACGGCAAAGTCACGCCGCAAACCGATACCCTGGACGGCTTGCTCGGTCAACAACGTCTGCTTGTTGGCGACCTGATTCTGACCGAGGTTTTGCAAGGCTTCAAGCACGACAAGGATTACCGCACCGCCAAATCCTTGCTGGAATCCCTGGAGCCCGGTAGGGTGCGCGACATCTTTTCGTCGAAGCACGCACGATGATGGCACGCTGCCGAGCATTCTACCGGGCTATGACTCTATACTTGTTTAATAATCAGCAGGGTAATGTCGTCTTGGCTTTCTTGCTCACCCATGTGTTGTTGCACGTCATCCACCACTAAATTAACCAAATCTTGTGCAGAGTGTTGGACATTGGCTTGGATTAGGCGAATCAAGCGTTCTACACTGTATTGCTGCTGTTGTGCATTTTGGGCTTCGGTTAGACCGTCGGTGTACAGCACCACATTATCCCCGGCGTTTAGGCGAATTTCTTTTTCGTGTAAGAAGTTATCAATTTCAGGTTCGAGACCGATAATAAAGCCCAGATCAATGGTGTCAATGCGTTCAACGTCGCCAGTTTGACGCACCACTAACAACTCTTCATGCTGACCGCTAAGCCGCAAGGTACCATCTTGATAATCCATCAGCATTAAAGTTAAATTTTTATCTGAGTGCATCCGCTGCACGTTAGCAAAAATGGCGCGGTTTAACACGTCTAGGATTTTTTTCGGTTCAGTGACACCATTGCTTAAGAGAGTGCGCACGGCGGTTTGTACCATTAACATCAACACACCGCTCTCTAAGCCATGTCCGGTTACATCGCCAATGGCAATTTTTATGTCATTGCCTTGTTGCAACACGTCATAATAATCACCACCAATTTCTGTAGCAGGTAGCATGTAAGCGGCGATGTCCAGTTTAGGTGTGACCTGCAAGTCTTCTTGGCGTGGCAATAAAATTTGCTGCAAATGATGCGTGACCGCCAGTTCTGCGCCCATCCGCACATTTTCTGATTTAAGTTGCTGATTCAGATGTTTAATCGAATGATTAGCCTGTTCCAAGTCGGCGGTGCGTTGGGCAACCCGTTGCTCCAACTCGCTATTGAGCGTGCGCAAGGCTTTTTGATGCTCTTCTACTTGTTGCGTCATCTCATTAAAAGCTGTGCCTAGCACGGCAAATTCTCCCGCAAACCCTTCGATTCTGTGCGCATAATGCCCCTCAGAGACAGCCTTCATGCTGTCTGCAAGCTCTCGCAAAGGACACCCCACATAGCGACGAATAAACCACATCACTAAAAGAAAAATCAGCATAAAACCTGTTGCTTGAATCAACAAACCTTGCTTGAAACTGTCCCAAGCCTGTTGCTTGACGGTGGTGGCTGGCAACTTGACGCTGAGTAAGCCACGCAAATCTCCTAACTGATAATTCCAAGCAGTATCATAGCGTTTACTGATGGTCGGCGGCGCATCTTCACGATTGCTGTGACATTTCAAGCAGTGCTCTTCAATCCAAATGGGGCGTGCATACAAATAATAATCTTCTTGTTTCTGGGTCTTAAAGGATTTAAATAAGACTTCATCTTGGGGATTGTCACGAAAGTAACTCATCGCGTCTAATTCAACCGCATCGGCTATATGATCAGGATTGCGCGGCTGATCGGAGACATTGTTAAAGCTAAATCCGGAATCATCCCAACGTGAATAATTTTCAGAAATTTTGCCAACCGCAAAGGCTGGCAAAAAACGCAGAGTAACCTCTGTCAGCGGCACTTTATGATCCAAAAAAACCTGTTGTTGCGTATTCCGATAAGACATTAACAAGGCATGAACTTTTTCTGCCTGCGCCTTCAGACTTTGTTCTGCATGTGTATGAGCTAATTGATAATGTTGATACCCAACGATGGCAAAAACCAGCAACATTACGGCTCCAATCGCCAACAATAAGCGTGTTTGTAAATTCATTTCATCCTCCCAATGATAGGTAAAAATACCTTATGATTATCGTATCCATGAAAATACACCAGATTCCAATTCTGGTCATTAAAATTTATTTTCCATGCGCAAGGTTAAAACCTTCGCCTTTCAGGCGAACAGATTTATC
>CAZOSP010000206.1:0-2622 GCA_964582525.1 uncultured Thiomargarita sp.
CTCCAGCTTAGCCTCGCCGCCGCAGGCGGCGTTTTGGCTGACTTGGAAGTCAGCCACTCCCAGTCAGCCGCTCCCAGCCCGGTAGGGTTTGCGCCAAGTCCCTCGCTTGGCGGGTCAAGTATCCTGTATCGAAAATCCGAAAATGTCACCGCGCAACGTATCAGTATGTTGACGACACTTAAAAATCACAACACAACGGCTTTTATGACTTCTGATCTTCTGCTTTAATTTCCGCATCAATATCTTGAATGCGTTCTTTCATTTCTTCTACGCCGCCTTGCAGCATGTTCCAGAATTTGATCACCGATTTTAAGGTGTTTTTCTGTAAGGATTCATTGGTCAAAATGAAAGTTAAAGCCGCGCCAGTCACTGCGCCTTTAATAAAACGCTCGTCGCGGAAATTAAAAAAGCTGCTTAAACCGCTGTCGTGTGCTTGCGTTTGCGCGGGATAGGGATGCGGCTGTGCAGGTGCGTAGCCATAGGCGGGGTGCGGCTGCGACATGGGCGGATGCTGTGGTATGGGTAGGTAGCCGGGGTGTGGATAGCCCGCCATTTGTGGCGCGGGCTGTGGCGCAGTGTATGGCGGCGGCGCGTAGGCGGGGGGGTGTGCGTAGGCATGGGGCGGCATCGCACCCGCTGGATGAGTTGGGATGGGGGCTTGTTCCCAGTAAGCGGGGGCAGGCGGCGTGGGGGCGCAATAGTAGGCGGGATAGCCGTTGGGCATTGCCTGCCCATGTCCACCGTGCGCGCCGTGTGCGCCATGACCCTGCTGATGTTGCGCCTGATGACCGCCGTGTTCTGCGCCCATGGTTGGGTTAGCTTGTCCTGTATAAGCGGGGGCTTCACCGATTGGATTATTCATCATTGTTGCTTCTCCTTGATTCTGTTGATTGTGTGTTTGGGTGTTTTGCTTGGTCTCGCTCATGCGATTTCATCCCTTTGTTCGGCGGCTGAATGTAAGGCGTACATTATGGCTGTCCCGGTGATAAACATGGCGGCGAAGGTGGAGAGTTTTTTCTCGCAGCCTAGATTTTGTTGCACTAGGCTCACCGCGCCGACGGTTAAACCGGTGACCGCGCCGGCTTTGAGAATTTCGCCGAGCGGGTTGTGACGCGCTTGCGCAGGTCTGTGTAGTTGCGCTGCGGTTGCCGCCGCCGCGCCAACGGTGGCGCCAGTTGCCATGCTTTTGAATAGATCGTGGTTGATACTGGGCGTGGATTGCGCCTGATTTTGATACGGATAGGGCGGGTAGTCATAACGACTCATGTTGACTCCTTAATTTTGTATGTTTGAAAATTGATATGCCAAATAGCGATTTGGTCCCCAGAGGCATCAGATAAAAACCCCAATTTCTGCCAATACATCAGGTAATTCTGTGCGTTTGGCAGCGATGAGACGCTCCCACCATTGCGGCTGAATGCGTTGGCTGTCGTATTGAATCACTAGCGATGCCGCGTTGAGGTTGAGGCGCGACTCGGTCACGCCGGGCAGTTGTGCTAACCAAGCTTCTGCGTGTCCGCTGCCGATGTGCGGCAATAAACTGAATACGCTAGGCTGTAAACGCAGGCGTAAACGTCCGTGTACATGATGCACAATGCGTAATTGTGGCAGCAGTTGGGCAATTAAGTTCCAGTTCATATTTTGTTCTCACTCCATGCCATAGACATACAGCAAACCAGTTTTTAAGTGGTTGATTTTTCAAATTAATGCTTTAGCAAATGAAGCTACGGACGTTTCCAAGCCTTTTTTGACTAAAGTCCCAAAAAATACATTGCCCAAAGCATTGCCTAGCTTTGCCGCACCTGAGTGCGGTGCGCTCAGGGCGTGACTGAACTTGCCTTCTAAGCAACCTGATTTGTGCATTTGATACAGAATGTCTTCAGCCGAGACTTGGCGATGGTCATACTGCACCAGAATACTGCCGGCTTTGTGATTGAATGTATGTGTTTGGATACCCGAGAGTTCGCTTAAAGCCGCGCACAGTTGCTCGGCTTTGCAGTGTTTATGACGCAGTTGTGCGCTTTGTACGCGCAAACGTCCAGGCACATTGTGAATATAGTGACTCATGCTATAACCTCTTTCAGCGAATAAAACCAATGAGGTGAATGATAATTGTTTTTATTAATGTGTCAACATCTAAATGAGAAATATTTTTATTTGCGTTTTTTTGTGAATGCGCTATATTAGCACCTTGTAAAGTGATAAGGTTTTGAGGAATAGCACTATGTTAATGGACACACATTCAGTATCAATGCGCACTTTTCCCCTGAGTCTGGCAAGTGAGGGCGAATGGGTGCAGGTGATGACGGTGATAGGCGGCAAGAATATGCAGAAACGCTTGTTTGCGATGGGGATTACCGATGGCAGCGAGCTGCAAATCCTGCACCGCCAAACGGACAAGGGTGTTGTGATTCGTCATGCGGAAACCCGCTGGGCGATTGGTCATGGCTTGGCGCATAAGATTATGGTCGTGAAAATTACTGCGCCGTAGGGCATTCGCGTTCGCGCCACAAAAAGACGTGGCGCAAACCCTACGAGCTGCTCCCGCCTGAAACTGCTCTCAGAGTCCGGTAGGGTGCGCGACATCTTTTCGTCGCGCACGCACGATGATGGCAGGCTGCC
>CAZOSP010000207.1:0-2610 GCA_964582525.1 uncultured Thiomargarita sp.
TTGCGCCACGTCTTTTTGTGGCGCGAACGCGAACGCTGGGCATCGTGCCATCGTTTTGCGTGCGCGACGAAAAGATGTCGCGCACCCTACCGGGCTGCTCCTATTTCGGGGGTGGGGGTCTGAACGGTTACCTTTTTTGCTGTAGTGCCAGTCTGATTTCAGCAATTTGTCGATTGAAAAGCAAAGTATTCGCCTTACATCCTCAACGATACATGCAAATTAAGGAGTCAGCCATGCAAGGCCGAGTCATTTTATCCCACGGACGCAGTTTGCAGGCCTTGGCGGCAGCGCAAAGTTTGGCGCAGCGGGGCATCGAAATCATCGGTTGCGATAATATGCCGCTGACGGTTTTAGCATTTTCCAAGTACGTGCAAAAAACCTTTGTTTTGCCGTCGCCAACGCAAGTCACCGAGGATGAATATATCGAGGCGTTGGTAGAACAGGTGAAAGCACATCGCCCAGCGGACGGCGTGCCATATGTGTTGATGCCGGTGGACTGGGAAACCCGCTTGTTCGCCAAGCATCACCAGCGTTTAGCACCGTATATCACCTTGGCCGCGCCGCTTTGGGATACCCTGCAACGCGTCGATCCCAAAAACCATCTGGTTCAAACCGCGCGTGAGTACGATTTGCGCATTCCCCCGACGTTATTGCCCGCCGACGCGGACGAACTGGATGCCAAGGCCGACAGCCTGCACTATCCGCTATTTATCAAAGTGCCCGATGGCTCTGGCGGCAATGGCATTCGTCATTGCCACGATGCCACCGAACTGCGTGCGGCTTATGATGGATTGGCGCAACAGTTTCAATTCTCTCCCACTTATCAACCCCTGATACAAGAAGCCGTGGGCAATAGCGATTGTTGCGTCACCTTGCTGGCGCAACATGGCGAAATCAAAGCCCATGCCACCTATCGCAATTTACGGGCGTTTCCGCTGGAAGCCGGTCCGGGGCATGGCGGGAAACCATTGCCGACGATGGCGCGTTGCTGGACATCGCCAGTAGCTTGGCGCGAGCATTAAACTGGCACGGCATAGCGCAATTGGATTTCCGGCTTGATGACGACAGCGACGACGCTTGGCTGATTGAAGTCAATCCGCGCTTTTTTGCTGGTTTGTTTCAAACCATCGCTTCCGGTGTGGATTATCCTTGGCTGCTGTATCGCATGAGCCTGGGAGAAAGCATTGACACCGTGCCGCCACCCGGAGCCGGGGTGCAAACCCATATCCCAGTCACGGCGACGCTGTCGCTGCTGGAAGACGCCATCAGCGAAGGACTGGATTTCGAGCAATTGCGCCTGGGCTGGCAAGAGGCGTGGGATGCCAGCAAAGAAGGTGATTTTAAAAACGCTTGGCAAAGTTTTTCTCAGCGCGTACACAGCGCATTCTCGCCGCGCAAAGACGATAAAAGCTTAAGCGAGCAATTCGCCGAACTCAATAAAGCAGAAATGGAAGGCTTGTCTTGGGATGATCCGCTGACCAGCTTGGGGGTTTTGGTCATTTTAAGCGCATTAGTAAAAACCGGCAAATTGCCGGAAGAGATGAACACCAGCACTAAAAAAGGTGATTTTAAGCCCGCAGATTAAAGGAGGGACGCGATGTTATCACGCTTAGCCAAACTCAAAGATGTCGGTAAATGGGTGTGGGGCACGCCGCCTAAAGACGGACCGCGCATTGTCATGTCGCTGGATCGTTCCCTGTACAGCCTGCTTGGTTTTTCCTTGTATACCTACGGGCGCTTAATTCGTCGCAACGGGGGCAGACCGCTGAAAGTCACGTACCGCTTAGATTTTTCGCCCCAAGACTTAGACGCGATGGCGGCAGACCTGCTTCACGACGCGCACGGCTTATTGCTGACCGGCGGCGCGGACGTGGATGCGCGTATTTTTGACCTCACCGAACCCGACTCGCCGCTCCAAATTTACCCCAGTCGGGATCATTTTGAAGTTGCGCTATTAAAAGCGGCGTTTGAGAAAGGCATCCCGGTCTTAGGGATTTGTCGTGGCTGCCAATTGATTAATCTGTTCAAAGGCGGCAGTTTGCACAGCTTTCGCGATAATAAACAGCAGCGGCGTTTTCATAATCGTTTTCGCCCGCACCAGGTGGATATTGCCCCTGCCTCAAAAGTGGCGGATATGCTTAATACCACGCATATCAAGCGCATACGCAGCATTCACGGTATGGCGGTGGATCGCGTCGCGCCTGGATTCCGCCGCATTGCCTGGGCGCCGGATAACGTGACCGAAGGTATTGAGTCGTATGGCCTAGAAGGCGGGAAACACTGGGTCGTAGGTTTGCAATGGCATCCCGAATTAATTTTCTTCAGGCCGCTAGACCGCCCCATTATTCGTGCGTTTATCACCCAAGCGCGGGCGTTTATGCGTGATAGAGAGGTTGCCTTTTAATTTTGCTGTTTATAACGGGTTCTGTTGATCTTTTGTATTTCGCCCTGAAGGGACATCAGCAAGGTAGAATTCGGTGAGGTACGAACCGCATCAATCACCTTTCTCCCACGCATGATGCGGTTCGCAAAAAGACGCTCACCGCATCCTACCTTGCTGGGCATCGTGCCATCGTTCCGCGTGCGCGACGAAAAAATGTCGCGCACCCT
>CAZOSP010000208.1:0-2542 GCA_964582525.1 uncultured Thiomargarita sp.
CGGGAAAAGAACGCATGAAGTCCTGAAAACCCTGATGGACGCGGTTTATGAGGCATGAGATGGTCGGGCGGGGGATTTTCTGGAGGATTAACACTGATAGCTATTGGCGGACTTCAAGGCGGAATGTGAGCGGATGCTCAATTCCAAGCACAAGAAGGCGCGTGCGCTCGCGGTAGAGTTTCTCAATGACTGGGATGCGATCTTCATGGTATTGCGCCATCCGCATTTGCCCTTGACCAGTAATGAGGCTGAACGCGCGCTCGGAAACCCGCGAAAACACTTCCCAGCCCTTTGCTGGATGATGAAGGTATTGTTTCAAAACCCACAAGGTTTACCGGGGTATCTGAACGGTCAGGCTGCCAACAGGTAAGCATTCACATCTCCCAGTAAAAACCTGTCAGGTTTTGCGCGGGGGCGTTTGCTGTCGCGGTTTGCGGGAAGGGATTAGCTGCGCTGCTCTAGCGGCACATAGTCGCGGCTGGCTGCGCCTACATACAACTGGCGCGGACGACCGATTTTCATGCTAGGGTCTTCGATCATTTCTTTCCACTGCGCAATCCAGCCGGCAGTACGCGCTACGGCAAACATCACAGTAAACATTTTGGTTGGAATGCCCAAAGCACTGAGAATAATGCCGGAGTAGAAATCCACATTGGGATATAGCTTGCGCTCAATGAAGTATTCATCCTCTAGGGCGATGCGTTCTAATTCCATAGCAATTTCAAACACTGGCTGTTGCTCGCCGCTGCTGTCTAACTCGCCGAGCAGATCATGGCATACGCCGCGAATAATGGTGGCACGCGGATCGAAATTTTTATACACACGATGTCCAAAGCCCATTAAGCGAGAGGGATTATTTTTATCTTTAACGCGCTCAATATAAGACGGAATATTTTTCACATCGCCAATTTCTTGCAGCATGTTGATCACCGCTTCATTGGCACCACCGTGAGCCGGTCCCCACAAGGTCGCTACCCCAGCCGCGATGCAGGCATAAGGATTGGCTTGCGAGCTACCCGCCAGACGCACGGTGGAAGTGCTGGCGTTCTGCTCATGATCGGCGTGTAAAATCAGCATAATTTCTAACGCTTTGACGGCGACCGGGTTCATCGGCATTTCGCGGTTAGGCAAATGAAACATCATGTGGAAGAAATTTTCTACATAGGCTAAGTCGTGGCGCGGATACACATAAGGACGACCGAGCAGGTAACGGAAGCTCTTGGCGGCGATGGTGGGCATTTTGCCCAATAAGCGTTTGGCGCACATATCACGGTGTTCGGGGTTATAGATGTCAAGTTCTTCGTGATAATAACTGGACATGCCGCCGACTACGCCGACCAGCATCGCCATCGGATGCGCGTCGTGTTGAAAACCATTAAAGAAATTCAGCAAGCCCTCATGCAGTAAAGACAGACGGCGAATACCAAAGGTAAATTCATTCATTTGCGCCGCAGTAGGTAGTTCCCCTTGTAGCAACAAATAACAGACTTCTAAGTAAGAGCTGTGTTCTGCAAGTTGTTCAATCGGGTAGCCGCGATGCAACAAAATACCTTTTTCACCGTCAATAAAAGTGATGGCACTTTCACAACTCGCTGTCGTCACAAAAGCCGGGTCAAAGGTGAACAGACCGAGTTCTTTATTCAAGGCGCGGATGTCAACCACCGGGGCACCGTGTACACCTTCAATGATAGGACATTCAACACTTTTACCTGTCGTGTTATCTGTAATAACCACAGTTTTACTCATACTACCCCCTTTGAGGTCTTCAAAAAAAACAAGCCTAAACTTTGTCGCACGACGTGCTGCGATGATTTGTCAAAGCGCGCTCCCAAGGCAAAAACGCTCAGGTTTTAGGGGAGGTCTAAACAGGTATCACAACAAAGCTTATGCAGCAGGTGCTTAACTATAGACAAACATTATTCCGCAATGCAACAAAATAATCACATTTTAGGGCATTATCTTGTCAATGCAGGCACGAAGACAGCGCAATAAATTCGGCAAGCCCTTTAGCTTTACGCTCCAGATACGCCCAGCAGCGCAGGCGATTGAGGATTTCACGATACACACGGTTACCGTCGCTCTTCAGTCTGCCTTTGTTTTGCCTAAGGAGGTTACGCACTATTTCTTTGCTACGAATGGTGTTGTTATACAGCGTCACCGTCGTGGTGGCGATCAGCCTCCGCCAAAACGGTTCACCTGCAATCAACCGGGTAGTTTCGTCAGCGTGCAGTAAGTTTCGGCTCTTCAGGAATTTGTGTTGGAGTGAATATCATTTAATCAATGAGTGACAGCGCACTTCCGTCCGGAGTATTGCCAAAAATCCATCCGCTTTGGCGGTCGTTTTGCACCCAAGTACGAAGAATCAATGAGTTACAGTGATAAACGCTATCGTTTTTCGGCTCCGACGCAGGGTATCATTATGCTGTAACAGACTGTTTCCAAATATAATTTATGGCAACACAAATTCCTAGAGAGGCATAATGTCCACCCGCTTGATGAATTTGACTTGTGGTTTCCGGGTTACAGTGATGTGCGTCCAGTG
>CAZOSP010000209.1:0-2379 GCA_964582525.1 uncultured Thiomargarita sp.
GACAATGGATAAGCGCGATGCAAATAGATTTACACTGCCATCTTTTGCCGCAAATTGATGATGGTCCTGCGACACCTGAAGAAAGTCTTGCTTTATTAAAACTATTTGTTGAAGATGATATTCAGCAAATAGTTGTTACGCCGCATATTACACCAAACCATTTTGATAATAACAAAACTAAAATTGCTGCGGTTTTTGATACATTTCAGCAATTAGCGCGACAACAAGGGTTTCATCAAATTATTCAATTTGCGGCTGAAGTGCGTGCAGGCTTTGAACTTATTCCGCTCATTGAACGCCAACAAGTCCCTTTTTTAGGGCAGTTAGAGGGGTATGACATAATGCTATTAGAAATGCCGCATCATCATATTCCTTTCGGTACGGACAAATTAATTCAATGGTTATTAGATCGTAAAATTCGTCCGATGATTGCGCACCCAGAGCGCAACGGCGACATTATTAAAAAGTTGGATAATATCCAGTTGTTTATTGAATCTAATTGTTTAATACAACTCACCGCCGCCTCCGTTGCGGGCGCGTTTAAGGCTGATATAACGAAACGCACACAGCAAATTTTAGAAAAAGGTTGGGCGGATATTTTGGCAACTGATGCACATAATTGTAAACATCGTCCACCATTACTGACATTAGGGCGTAAAGCAGCGGCGCAGATTGTTGGAGAACAAGAGGCTTGGGCTTTGGTGTCTGACACACCCGCAGCCATTATTAAGAAATCTTTGAATTTATGAGTATGTTTGACTATTCTGTTTGTTTCAGGCGGTTTTTCTTTTGGCGTTTTTTTATGAGGTGCTTTTTATGCAACGATATTTCATGACATGGGCTAAAATGCTTAGCCTTTTTGCGGTTATTTTGGCGTTTAACCCTGGTTGGGCAAGTACCAATAGTATCGGCGAGGTTTATTTAATTCAGGGCGAAGTACAAGCCCTTTCGAGTTCCGGGCAGATACGCAGACTCACTTCTAAATCTCCAATTTATCAAGGAGATACTATTAAAACCATTGGTGAAGGTGCTGTCGTATTTAATTTAATTGATGGTACGCAATGGGAAATGTTAGATGACTCAGAAATGCGTATCAAAAATTACCAATTTTCTGCTCATGCTAGTCATAATGACGGTGCAGAATACGACCTAAAACAGGGCAATATCCGTTATATAAGCGGTGAACTTGGAGAGCGTCAGGCGAAAACTTTAATCCATACGCCCGACGGAAAAACGCTTGAACCGCAGGGTACGGAAATTGTCTTTAGCATGGTTTATCGCATTACTGTTATCCGTATTGTTAGCGGAAGTGCAAGAATGCAGACAATGGTGATAGGCTCCGCAGAATATGTGGTTATGGTCAACGGGCAAACGCAAACTTTCTCTGAACCTCAAGCAGCACTTGATGCGTTTAATCAGGCAGTAGCCGCAACGCAACAACAGGGTGAGCAAGTGACCAATGTTCAAGCGAGTGCGCGCATTGTTAATCAAGCAAATATAGTTTTAGTATCAGATAGCGGCATCACTGTTGCGGTGACGCAGGCAGAAATGCAGCTTAATGTAACCGTAACTACCGAACCTAGAGACCTACCTGCCTCACCTAATTAGCAGAGTGCGGCTAGTTAAACAAAGCCCGTCTAAAACCGACGGGCTTTTTTATGCCTTATTGACAGTGTTCAGCGATGGCTTTAGGTAGCGATGCACTGCGACAAATAGCCAGTCGATAGCGAGAATGATTAAAAAATCGCGCTATTTGCTGACGAAATTTATACTGCTTACGGCTGTCTCTATATAGCAAGCCTCTCTCCAACGCGGCTATCACGGTTTTTTGCCCCTCAGCAGAAAGCTTAAACCAACGCTGAACACCGATTTGAACCACCACTTGCAAAGGATACTGTTGCCAAGGTGCGGCTCTTTCTGCATTCAGTAAAGCTGCTTCCCATTCTTTAGCGGGCAGTCCAGCTTGATACTTGGCTAAGGCTAAATTCGCCCAAAAAACGGCAAATGCTGGGCGTAACTCCAAAGCCTGTTGATAAAATCTAATAGCTTTGTACAAGGCAGCTTGGCGTTCTTCATCGGTTGCTGCAAATTGCTCGGCAAATAGTGTCTGTACAATGCCCATGCGGTGCAGTGCATCAGCGTTATGCGGATTCCATGACAGTGCTTTTTGCGTTTGCGCCAATGCCTGTCGCCAAATAGGTTCAAGCGGTTCAGCCTTGGCTTGAGACAACTTATTCATATAAAAAGCCGCTTCCGTTGCGTAAAAATGACTCATGCCAAACTTGTTTGCAACATATCCGATGCTGAATAAGCCTAGCAAAATACTCATCAATAAAAGCTTCTGCATAAAGTTGCCGGGCTGTTTTGATGAAAGATGCC
>CAZOSP010000210.1:0-2376 GCA_964582525.1 uncultured Thiomargarita sp.
GATAATACAGTGTTTTATATTGAAAATAATCCTGTGAGTGCGGGTTTAGTAAAGCGTCCAGAAGACTGGCGGTTTAGTAGTGCTGGGAGTGGCTTTGTTGGGAGTGGCTGACTTCCAAGTCAGCCAAGCGGCGGAGCCGCTTAAAATCGCCTACGGCGATTGGGCTAAGCTGGAGCTTAGCCACTCCCAGGGTGGCGCAAAACTTAGGCTTTCGCGTTACGCGCTTAGTCGATGCGAATCAGGCGACCATGCCCAGCAAACCTGACAAGTTGATTAAAACTCAGGAGACAACCATGCAAGTCCAACTTAAAGAAGATTTTGAAGAAGTATTAGAACCGCTGGGCAATCATGCCGTAGAATTTTTTCTTGCCGCCAGCTTAGGCAACGCGCACAAAATCAGCTTTGCCGCTGCCGCTGCCTTGGCAAGCATGAGCTTTGAATAATTTTTAATGCGTTTGCGGGAACATTTTGATACAGGCTTCTTGGTTGCGGAAGAAAGCATTGAAGAAGATTTACTCACGGTTGAAAAAATATTGTCATCCAAGTCATGAAGGTTGTCTCTAATACTTCTCCGCTGATTTTCTTGGCTAAATTACAGGCTTTGCCGTTGTTACATCAATGTTTTGATGAAATCTACATTTCCCAAGCCGTACAACGCGAATTAGGCGATTTGACGCTGCCCAAAACCATTCAATGCACAGCCATTTCAACAGCAGGACAACGCTAAATGAATGAGCCTTAAATAAAGGAAAACCCATGCCCCACATCTTATTTATCCTATTAATACTCCTCAGCCTCACTGCCTGCTCCGGCGATGGCGAGGTCAAATCCACCCAAAGCACCCAGCTTGCGCCGCGCCCCTTGCCCAGCGGCAGCAACGCCAATTTAGGACAACGCCTCGCGCTGGTGATTGGCAACGGCAACTACCGCGTGCGTCCGCTGGACAACCCTGTTGCTGACGCGCAAGACATCAGTACCACACTGCAAAACTTAGGCTTTCGCGTCACGCGCTTAGTCGATGCGAATCAGGCGACCATGCGCGGTCAAATCAATGACTTTGCCGAGCAACTCAAAGGCGGCGGCGTGGGCTTGTTCTACTTCTCAGGACACGGGCTGCAACACCAAAACAACAATTATCTCATCCCGCTACAAGCCAGTTTGCGCAGCGGCGTGGACATTCCCGACCAAGCTATCAACGCGCAATGGGTGCTGGCAAAGCTGGAAGAAGCCAACCCCAACGGCGTGAACTTGATGCTGCTGGACGCTTGCCGCGACAGCCCGTTTAAGAGCTTGACGAAAAATTACATCGGCGGTTTAACCGAACTCAACAGTGCCAGCGGTTCGCTGGTGGTCTATGCCACCGCGCCGAACAAAGTCGCCTGGGGCGATGACCGCCAACGCAATAGCATTTTTACAGGGCATTTGCTCAGCTACTTACAAAGCCCCGACTATTTAGGCTTAAGTGTCACGGATTTATTCGTTGAAGTGGGCGCGGCGGTCAAGCACGCAACAGGCGGGGCGCAACAGCCTTGGCAAAGCCTCTCTTTAACCCGTCGTTTTTGCTTTCAACCATGCAGCAGCATCACGCCACGAGAACGCCAAGCCTTGCAACAAGCGGCGCAGCAAAAAACCCAAGAAGCCGAGCGGGTGCAGCGCGAAAATGCGCGGTTGAAGCAGCAGTTGGCTGACATGGAAGCGGCTAACCTGGAAGCGGCTAACCTGGGAGCGGCTAACCTGGGAGCGGCTGACTTCCAAGTCAGCCCAAGCGGCGTAGCCGCTTCAATCGCCTCCGGCGATTCGGCTAAGCTGGAGCTTAGCCGCTCCCAGGGTAGCCGCTACCAGGGTAGCCGCTCCCAGCGCATCACCGTCCACGGCAGAACCTACATCGCCTACGACAACGGCACCGCCTTAGACACTAAAACCAACCTGCTGTGGATGCGCTGCTTAGTCGGACAAAGCTGGACCGGTAGCACCTGTTCGGGCAAGGCAAAAACATTTAAGTGGGAAGATGCTCGAAAACTAAGCGCGAACTTTGCTGGCTATAGCGATTGGCGGATTCCCAGCATTGAAGAGTTGCGCACATTGGTGTATTGCAGCAATGGCAAGCCAGCGTATTTTAATCCCGACCCTGTGCAAGACCCTGATGATTTTTACTGCGATGGGGATTATCAACGCCCCACCCTGGTGCAAAGTGTGTTTCCTAGTGTGTCTGAGTATCATTGGGTCTGGTCAGGCTCGCCTGTCTCCAACTATACAGATGACGCATGGGTCGTGTATTTCAGCTATGGGTACGACGGCGCCAACCATCGTGACAGCGTCAGGCACGTCCGTTTGGTGCGCGAGAGACAGTGACCTTTGGTTTTTGCTTTTGCAACG
>CAZOSP010000211.1:0-2338 GCA_964582525.1 uncultured Thiomargarita sp.
GGAGTGCAGCCTAAATGTCTGTTATAAATGATTATTTTTTGTCGTGTACTATGAATTTTTACTCATTTGATAAACTAGACAATATTGGACCTGCATGGTTTGCACCAGAACAGGAACTAAAAAACATTAAGGTGATAAGATTTCTCAACTAACACAACGATTTAACACAACGATTTAACACAACAATTTAACACAACAATTTAACACAACGATTTAACACAACAATTTAACACAACGATTTAACACAAGAATTTAAGATTCAAATTACGAACGATTGGGGCAATACGGCATTCAAACATCAACTACTAACAGATGAAACTGGCACGGGATGACCGTGTGCCCCCTACTTTTTGAAAAGGCCACTCGTTGCCCTCGTTGCCAAGTGCCACTTGGGAATGCGATCTTGACCGCGTTGCGGTCGATACTAACGGTCCAGCGACGCGGGCAAGGGTAAGCTAGTGGCGAAAATGCCGCATTCCGCTCAATACCATCGCAATATTGTGTTCATCGGCAGCGGCGATCACTTCCTCATCACGCACTGAGCCGCCGGGTTGAATGACCGCGCTGACACCGGCGGCTGCGGCTGCATCCAGACCATCGCGGAAGGGAAAAAAGGCATCAGAAGCCATGACGGAACCGCGCACCTCAAGATTTTCATCAGCGGCTTTAATGCCGGCAATTTTCGCGCTATAGACGCGGCTCATTTGCCCCGCGCCTATGCCAATCGTCATGCCGTCTTTGCAATAAACAATGGCATTGGATTTGACAAATTTAGCGACCTTCCAAGCAAACATTAAATCGTGCATTTCTTGCTCGCTAGGGGCGCGTCGGGTGACAATTTTCACTTGTTGCGGGGTAACGCTGCCTAAGTCGCGTTCTTGCACCAGCAAGCCGCCGTTGACGCGCTTGAAATCTAGGGCAGGCACCGCCGCTTGCCAGTCACCGCAGGCGAGTACGCGCACGTTGGCTTTGCTGGCGAGGATGGGTTTTGCGTCTTCAGCGACGTGTGGGGCGATGATGACTTCGACAAATTGACGTTCAATAATGGCTTGCGCAGTGGCTGCGTCTAGGCTGCGATTGAAGGCGATAATGCCGCCGAAAGCGGAGGTGGGATCAGTCTTGAAAGCGCGATGGTAGGCTTGCAAAATGTTGTCGGCAATGGCTACGCCGCAGGGATTGGCGTGTTTGACAATCACGCAAGCAGCTTGTTGCTGGAAAGATTTGACGCATTCTAACGCTGCGTCAGTGTCTGCGACATTGTTGTAGGAAAGCGCTTTGCCTTGTAGCTGCACAGCGTTGGATACGCTGACTTCGGCGGGCTGGTGTTCAACGTAAAACGCGGCTTTTTGGTGCGGGTTTTCGCCGTAGCGCATGACTTGGGCTTTGCGATATTGCAGGCTGAGTGTGGGCGGGAAATCGTCAGCACCGTCCATCTGTTTGCCTAGATAGTTGGCTATCGCGCCATCGTAGCGGGCGGTGTGTTCAAATACTTTGAGGGCGAGTTGAAAGCGGGTTGCGTGGCTCACCGCGCCCTGGTTGCGCGCCATTTCTTCTAGCATTGTGGGGTAGTCGCTGGCATCCACAATAACCGTGACATCTTGGTGATTTTTCGCCGCCGAGCGCAACATTGTGGGACCGCCGATGTCAATGTTTTCTATCGCGTGGGCAAGCTCGCAATCGGCTTTGGCGATGGTTTGCTCAAAGGGATAGAGGTTGACGACGACGAGATCGATCGGGGCTATTTGGTGTGCTGCCATCATTGCGTCATCCGTGCCGCGCCGTCCGAGTAAGCCGCCGTGAATTTTTGGATGCAGGGTTTTTATCCGTCCGTCCATCATTTCAGGAAAACCTGTATAATCAGACACTTCAATGACTGGCACACGGTTGTCGGCAAGCAGTTTGGCGGTGCCGCCGGTGGATAGAATTTCTACACCTTGCTGGCTTAAGGCTAGGGCAAATTCAACAATGCCGTTTTTGTCAGATACGCTAATCAGGGCGCGTTGGATGCTTGACATGATCATTCCTTTCATTTTTAAGGTTGCATAGAGGTGAAGCGTTCAGCTTGGTCAGCATTTACGCCTGTCCCTAAATCTACTAGCCAAGTAGGGTGTGCGCCATCTTTTCGGCGCACACGCGAACAATGCTGAATTTCGCCTGCCTTTCAATAATGTGTCTCAGACCAGTAGAGTCTACGCCACGTCTTTATTATGGCGCGAACGCGAATGCTCGGCAGCGTGTCATCATCCCGCGTGCGCGACGAAAAGATATCGCGCACCCTACCGGGCTGCCTGATGTCCGGCAATGACGATGTTTTTGGATGGCCGTGCGACCAGATAGC
>CAZOSP010000212.1:0-2163 GCA_964582525.1 uncultured Thiomargarita sp.
GGGGCAAAAATTTAGCCTCATTGGGTCTCGATAGCACTACCATTACAGGACTACCGTGATTTTTAATGAGGGCAGCAAACCACTGACCTTGAGCGCACTTAGCGCACGCTTATAAGTTGCCGCAATGCGCCCGACAAAAACTGGCGAAGATATTGGTGGATAATACGTTATTTTTTCTATAATAAAATGATCATCATAAACGCCAAGCAGTCGACAAAACACGGTAGTGTAACAAAAATACCAGCATAATTAAAAAACTAATAAGAAAAATATCGAGTTTTATTGCTTTTAATTGCATGGTTTTTTCATCAAGATTGTTCTGCCAACACCTGTGCAATCTGTTCTTGCAACGGTACTAAAGCTCGACAACACATCGCGCAACTCATGTTCATGCCGTCGCTATTTTTCCATGCAAAGGTAAAGGGGCCACTACCCTTTTTTGGGTCGTCCAATCGGACGATAACTTAACACCCGCCTCGCCAAAGCCTCCAGCTTTGGCACAAAACTGTCTGAAGCACAAGGCAAATCCTTATTGATATTGCGTCTGAGCATCTTCTGGCGGGTATGAGGCATATCACATGCGGGCGGCGGCACTTAGTCTTCAGCAACAACAGTCACTTTCACAGTGGCAACAACATCGCTGTGTAATTGCAGGCTAACTAAGTACTCGCCCGTCATACGCATGGGTCCTTCCGGCAAGCTGACTTCTTGCTTGGTCATTTCAACGCCTGCCGCTGTTACAGCCTGAGCAATATCAGCCGCGCCGACTGAGCCAAACAATTTGCCTTCGGCACCAGCGCGTTTGCTGATAATGACGCTCATGTCTTTTAAGCGTACTGCGCGGCTTTCTGCACGGGCTAAGTCATCGGCTTGTTTTAGCTCAAATTCTACACGGCGTGCTTGAAAATCGGCTTTGTTGGCTTCGTTGGCGGGGACGGCTTTGCCTTGTGGCAATAAGAAATTTCGCCCATAACCAGCGCGTACTTTAACGATCTCGCCAAGATTGCCAAGATTTTTAATTTTTTCTAATAAAATTAATTCCATGTGAATCTCCTCAGCTTAGTTTTCGTGTCCATCGGTATAGGGCAGCAAGGCTAAGAAACGGGCGCGTTTGACGGCGCGGGCTAATTGGCGTTGATAGCGCGAGCGTGTACCGGTGATGCGGCTAGGTACGATTTTGCCCGTTTCGGTAATGTAGGCGCGTAAAGTTGCCAAATCCTTGTAATCGATTTCTTCGGTATTCTCGGCAGTGAAGCGGCAATATTTTTTACGACGGAAAAATCTAGACATAATAACCTCTCAAGCAGTATATAAAATCCGTAAAATCAGTCTGTAGGATGGTTGTCTAATTCGTCTTCAACATCATCCATGTCATCATCTGTACGCTCATCATTGATGTCGTCGTCATCGTCATCGGCGAGCGGACGTTCATCTTTGGTTTTCATCATGGGGGATGCTTCAGTGATGGGTTTTTTGCGCTTGACAACCAGATTACGGATAACTGCGTCATTAAAACGGAAGGCATTGACTAATTCTTCCAGGGTTGCGGCATCACATTCGATATTGAGTAAAATGTAATGGGCTTTGTGGATTTTGTTAATCGGATAAGCGAGTTGGCGGCGACCCCAATCTTCGATACGGTGAATCTGCCCGCTGTTGTCGGTGATCATGGCTTGATAGCGTTCCAGCATGGCTGGCACTTGCTCGCTCTGGTCTGGATGTACCAGAAATACAATTTCATAGTGGTTCATAAAGCTCCCTATGGATTTGGAAAGCTTTGTCTGATGCGTTAAATGGGTATTAAGACAAAGCAAGGAGTGAAAAAAAACAGACCATTCTAATGATGTTTTTATGCTGCGTCAAGCGATTGGAACGCTGCGAGCGTCCAAAATACCAACTATCAGCATATTTTACGGCATTGTGATTTACCTCTATTTCTTTGACAATGAAAAACACAACTTGCCGCACATACATGCCCGTTATCAGGGGCAAACGGCATCATTTTCGATTACAGATGGTGTGATATTAAGCAGTGATTTACCAAAGGCAAAATGGATTGAAATTCATCGTGAAGACTTGATGGCAAATTGGGAATTGGGTAGTCCTGCAATGGTAGTGCTATCGAGACCCAATGAGGCTAAATTTTTGCCCCAATCGTTTTGT
>CAZOSP010000213.1:0-2156 GCA_964582525.1 uncultured Thiomargarita sp.
CTATATCTTTCTGGCACGGCAGCCCTTGTTTGTTAACTGGGGTATGAAGGATGCCTAAAAATGTAGTTTCTGGCAGGTATGAGTATAAACTGTTCATTAAACTGGAGGTTATCTATGCGTAAACTGACCTTTTCTGACACCTTGATTATCAATATCGATCAAGGCATTCGTACCCTGTTCGGCAAGCCACAGCCGACCGAACGCGATAATCCCGCAGTAAAACAAGAAAATCCTGTGGATTTATCCGCAGAAGAAAAACGCCATGTTGCGGGTTTGATGCGCGTCAATCATGCTGGCGAAATTGCTGCGCAAGCGCTGTATCAAGGACAGGCGTTGACAGCACGTTTGCCTACCGTGCGCGAACAAATGCAGCGTGCCGCCTTAGAAGAAAATGATCATCTGCTTTGGTGCGCTGCCCGCCTTAAAGAACTCGACAGCCACGTCAGCTACTTGGGCGGTTTTTGGTATGTGGGTTCGTTTTTGATGGGCGCGTTAGCGGGTGCGGCGGGGGATAAATGGAGCTTGGGTTTTGTGGCGGAAACCGAGCGTCAAGTGATTCGTCATTTAGAGGCGCATTTGTCACAGCTACCGCCGCAGGATAAAAAAACCCAAGCGATTTTGCAGCAGATGAAAATCGACGAAAAACACCATGCCACCATAGCCCTGAAAGCAGGTGCCGCACCCCTGCCTAAGCCGATAAAAAATCTTATGAAAAGTGTCTCTAAGGTGATGACTAAAACGGCTTATTATGTATAAATGCGCAACAGACGGGTCTTAAGCGTCTATTAACTGGTAGGCAATCTCTTTATGCAGCAATTCTCACCTTTTCATGGCAGCTATCGCCCTGACGATGTACATATTCTTCTCAAGCCTATCGACCTGAAATTAACTCAAGTCCAACAAAAAGAGCAATTTATTCAATCGGGTAAAAAGCATTATAGTGAAATGTTGTCACCCGAATATCAACCTTCGCAAGCCTATCTCGACATCTTCCATCAAGCCCTGCAAGCCCAGCAAAACACCGTCGCGTATCATGCTTGGCTGCTGGCAAAACACATCAGCTTGAAGGAAAAACCGGTGCTGGTGTCGCTGGCGCGGGCAGGCACACCTGTTGGCGTGCTGCTTAAGCGTATTTTGCATGACTACTTCGCGCAAGAGGTGGCGCATTATTCGATTTCCATTATCCGTGACCGAGGCATTGATACGAATGCGATTCGCTATATTTTGTCGCAGCACGATGCACAAGGACGCGACCTGGTTTTTATTGACGGCTGGACGGGCAAGGGCGTGATTGGGCGTGAACTAAACACTTGGATAAGGCAATTTAATCAACAACAAGGCGCGCAGATTTCTAGCGATTTATACGTGCTAACCGATATTTCTGGCACGGCTGCCGTATCCGCCAGTCTGGAGGATTATTTAATTCCTTCTGCTTTGCTGAATGCCACGATTGGCGGACTTATTAGCCGCTCGGTGCTGAATGACGCTTATGTTGGCGCGGACGATTTTCATGCTTGCAAATTCTATGAAGAATGGCATGCGCAAGACCTTTCTTTGTGGTACATCGAACACCTCATGGCGCGCTTAAAGCATCTGCCATTACAAGACATGGCTCTACCCACTCCCGCCCAACGCGCCCAACGCCGAGCACGAAGCCAAGCTTTCATACAGGCTACCATGCAGGCGTATCAGATCAGCAATATTAACCACATCAAGCCCGGTATTGGCGAAGCCATCCGTGTTTTATTGCGCCGTGTGCCAGACAGAATTTTAGTCCGCGATCTGAATGCTGAAGCGATACCCGCGTTTCGAGTCTTAGCAGAAGAAAAACAAGTGCCTATCGAAATAAAGCCGGATATGCCCTATCAAGCTGTGGGTATCATTTCGCAGTTGAGAGAGTAAGGGATGGGCATTGAATAACTCCCGAAACTTGGGGAAATGGGAGCGGCTAAGCATTGTAACCGTTCAGCCCCCCCACAAAAGCTTGCATAACAACCCGCACTTCTGGCAAAGTATACAGCATGATACTCACCCCCCACAGCCTCATCGCCCTCCGCAGCAAAGAACGGGTGCGTCATCTCCTTGTAGAATACAAAGGACCGGCTGATGAGCGATGGTTACGTGGTTTACCGCGAAATCCTCAATCGCCTGCGCTG
>CAZOSP010000214.1:0-1967 GCA_964582525.1 uncultured Thiomargarita sp.
CGATCGACACTAATTTTTTTGCTATGGGTGTCTCAAAGTCATTGACATATACCGAAACCGACAATTTGAAATATCATTTTTCTCCCCCGTCAAAACGGAGCATCATGCAGCAGGGAGGAAATAGGGTGTTTTTGTCTGTTGGAAATGCGGGGACTCGTTGCTGGAGGTTCTAATTGAGGAATGGCTTGGCTCTGAATTGCTGTAGCTTGACAAAAAACTTGAAAAGCCTAAAAAAGCGTGCTATATGTCGATTTTTTAGGCGTTTGCTGTTTTGTAGGCAGTCGCAGATTATCAGCCCGGTCTAGTCAAACAGACCATCAGGAGAACACACAATCATGCCTGAAGCTAAAGAGGTCGCTATTAGCGACATACCTCATTATCAGCCACAGCCTGATGAAGAGTATATGAACAATGCTCAACTCGAGCATTTTCGCCAAAAGCTGCTCGCTTGGAAAAAGGAATTATTAGAAGAAGTGGCTCGCACGGTCGATCACATGCGCGATGATGCGAGTAATTTCCCAGACCCCACAGATCGCGCTACACAGGAAGAAGGGTTTGCTTTGGAATTAAGAACACGGGATCGTGAACGCAAACTGGTGAAAAAAATTGATGAGTCCCTGCGTCAAATGGAAACCGGAGACTATGGTTATTGCAAAAGCTGTGGGGTAGAAATTGGTCTGCCGCGTTTAGAGGCGCGCCCCACCGCGACTAAATGTATTGATTGTAAAACCTTAGATGAAATCCGCGAAAAACAAATGGCGTGATTGCTCGCAGATACAGACGCACAGTAAAGATTAGCATTTCGTCTTTAAGCCTGACAGGTTTCGCAAACCTATCAGGTTTTTTTTGGCGTACCCGCTTAGGAATGACAACAAAATAGGCTCATACCTGTCAGAAACTGCATTTTTTGCTTTATCAAATTTCACCTAAGTTTTTGGATTTTAAGTACTTAAAAATATCGGCTCTTCAGGAATTTGTGTTGGAGTGAATATAATTTAATCAATGAGTGACAGCGCACTTCCGTCCGGAGTGCTGCCAAAAATCCATCCGCTTTGGCGGTCGCTTTGCACCCCAGCACGAAGAATCAATGAGTTACAGTGATAAACGGTATCGTTTTTCGGCTTCGCTGCTGGGTGTCATTATACTGTAATAGATTGTTTTTAAATATAATTTATTGCAACACAAATTCCTGGAGAGCCGAAAAACCATGCCCGAACACGATCCCAGTTAAGGTTTTTGAGCGGGCAAGTGAACAGTTGCCTCTGGATGCTTACACATTATTGTATTGCAATTTCTCGCACAAAGACTTCCGCAGCACTATTCGTGTTTAACTCAACGGAGGCAGAAACGGGTGATGGCGGTGGCGTTGGTGCTACACAACCATTTGTAGCATCAAAATAATGGGTAGTGGGACAAGGAATAATGGTGGTGGCTGAGTTTGCTGTGGTGAAATTACTCACACCCGTATTGCGATCCAATGCCCAGTAATTCCCTAAACCGTCTTTGACTAAACACCACTTACTGGTCAAGTCGGTTAAGTCTGTTCCCGGTGCAGCCATAGAGATTGCACTGACCAGCGTTGCGGTGGTGATGATTGCAGAAGTGGTACTTGTTCCTGCTTGAATGGCAGGAGGAGATGCCGGACAGGTTGCGCCGCCACTTGGGGAGCATTGTGTATAGGCAAGTACATTACATCTGTCTGTAGCTGCCCCATAATAACCATACGGGTAATTACTCCCATTCGTATCATCATAATGCTTAAAAAGCACAGTTGTGTTATTGCCATTAGTAGGATTAGCATAAGAAGTTGGTGTATTGGTATGCTGGACAGCATCACTGATTGTAGGTGGGATAAAAATGCCGATGAAAATAGCACTTGACAAGCGCGTAAAGATTTTTATGCTAGGCTTGCGGCTTGCGGCTTGCGGCTTGCGGCTTGCGGCTTGCGGCTTGCGGCTTGCGGCTTG
>CAZOSP010000215.1:0-1941 GCA_964582525.1 uncultured Thiomargarita sp.
GGAGATGATTCATCCGCGCACGGTTGGCGTTGAAGCTCTCGGCTTGTGGGCGATGGAACAAATTGATTTACCAGGACTTTTGCAGTCTCTCGGACTGTCCGGGCCGTTGCGCAGCGCGGCGATGGCATCGATAATTGGTCGCATGGCCGCGCCCGCTTCGGAACATGCCACTGATGAGTGGATGACGCGGCGCGCTTGGCGAGTTGGGAGTATTTGTTGCGAGTTACCTTAGCTACGGGGCTGAAAAAATCGATAGCCATTGCGCCCGCTCTTTTTAACCGCATACATGGCTGAGTCAGCCTGCATAAGCAACGCGACAGGCTCTGTTTCATCATCAGGAAAGTACGCCAGCCCCATAGAAGCACCAATTTGCACAACGTGTCCTGATAAGTGCAGCGGACATGATATTTCGGCAATTAAAGTTTCCGCGAATACCGTGCAATTGTTTAAGCTTTCCTGGTTTTCTAGGAGGATAACAAATTCATCACCGCCCATACGGGCAAGCGTATCTGACTCACGCAAGTGCGCCTTTATCCGTTTTGCTGTTTCCTGCAATACCAGATCGCCGATTTCATGTCCCAGATTGTCGTTGATCAGCTTAAACTTATCCAAATCAATAAATGCCACCAATAAACGATAACGGTCACGCTGTGCGCGGGCAATGGCATGTTGCAATCGGTCAGCAAAGAGTGTGCGATTGGGCAATCCGGTCAGTGCGTCATGGTAAGCCAAGTGTTTGAGCTGCCCAGTATTTTTGTGCAATTCAGTCATATCGTGAAAAACGGCAACATAGTTCACCGGCATTCCTTTGTTGTTGCCCACGCGATTGATTGTCAGCCATTCCAGATAGGCTTCACCGTTCTTGCGCCGATTCCATACTTCTCCCTGCCAAACCCCGTTACGCAGCAAAGTATCCCACATGGTACTGTAAAAATCCGCCTCATGTCGGTGTGAACGCAGTAAACGGGGCGTTTGTCCGATGGCTTCATGCGGAGCATAGCCGGTAATGTCAGTAAATGCTGGATTGACTGAGATAATATGACCTCGCGCATCCGTAATCAGAATGCCCTCATCGGAGTTGTGAAAAACACTGGCAGCGAGGCGCAATTCCTGCTCCGCATCTACAAATCGACCATAGTAGCGGTGCATCGCTTCAACAGCGGAGCAAACTAATAGCGCATCAATCAAAAAAACCGTATTGGACATGATCATTTCGTAGCGAAATTCAAATGTCCACATTTGATAGGGCGGCCAAAATAGATAGGTTGCCAACACAACGCCGATGATGGCCGAGAATAAACCTGCTCCAAACCCACCGATAATGGCTGAAATCGCTACGGCGGGGAAAAAGGTCACATATTGAATGCCGCCGTCTAAAGGCGCAATCAGCAAGCGTGCTAACAAAGCAAACATCGTTAAAACAAATACATAGACATACTGACGCACTGTGTTTAGTTGGTCGGGAATAAAGTGAGATAAAAAATCGAAAAATGACTGATTCAGTAAAAAATGTATTTTCATCTGTTGTAATCTACACCTCAACGTTTTACATCATTATAAGGGTAATCAAAACGTCTGGGTCAAGCTTGCAAACCTTAACCCGCGAGTCAGGTCTGAGTTCTGGGTATGATTAAATCTTCATTCCTTAGCACCGCCGCCGAAGGCGGCTCATCGCTCTGGAGAGTAGCCCACGGCTTTCCCATAAAAAAATATTTTATATTTCAGTATAATGTAACTTGACTTAGCGTATCCAACTAAGAAAGGAAATATCCATGAACAATGTAGAGTCTTGTCCTGAAGAGCAACTTGCTCATTTTATCGAAGCATTAGATAAATTGCCTGACTATCGTGATAACAATTGATGCGCATTTTGGCATACAGTTAGAGCGTACAGAAAATCAGGAATGGGTTGCAATTGACGGCAAGGTTATGAAAGGAACG
>CAZOSP010000216.1:0-1926 GCA_964582525.1 uncultured Thiomargarita sp.
TCTCATCTTTAATACAGCATGGAAAGCTCTCGCTTTCCTTCAGGACACACTAGGGTGTGCGCCATCTTTTCGGCGCACACGCGGGCAATGCTGACTTATCCGCGTTCGCGCCGCAAAAAGACGCGGCGCAAACCCTACAAAGCTATAGACTCATGAACTCTGTCTTGTTACCCAAATCAACACTTTTTCTAGTGCGCTGCGGTATATTTTGTATATTCTGGTAAAATCCGCACCATGAATGCACTGCTTGAACCAGAAATCCCTGAACTGATCAGTTTACACCCCCGCGAAACTGTTGAAACACTCGATTCACCGCTGGACATCCCCGAAATTCCTTTCGCTTTTGCTAAGCGTCACGGCGTTTTGTTGGAGCAGTGGACAGCGCGAGGCGCGACTGTGTGCTATCGCCCAGCGGTCGATTGGCAGATTTTCTGCGAAGTACGCCGTTATGTGCGCGTTCCTTTGACACTTAAAGCGGTTTCTTTGGAAGAATTTGATGCGCGTCTGACGGCTGGTTATGAGGGGCAGGCGAACCAGTCTATGCAGATGATGGAGGGCTTGGGCGATGAATTGGATTTGTTTCAAGTCGCCGAGCAGTTGTCTTCTGAGCCGGAAGATTTGCTGGAAAGCGATGACGACGCGCCGATTATTCGCCTGATCAACGCGCTCTTGTCTGAGGCTATTAAGGAGAATGCCTCAGATATTCACATTGAGCCGTATGAATCGCGTCTGGTGGTGCGTTTTCGGGTTGATGGCGTGTTGCGCGAGGTGTTGCAACCGCGCCGCGTACTGGCACCTCTGTTGGTGTCACGCATTAAGGTGATGGCAAAATTGGATATTGCGGAAAAACGCCTGCCGCAAGATGGACGTATTTCTTTGCGTATTGCCGGGCGTGCAGTGGATGTGCGGGTTTCAACCATGCCTTGCGGACAGGGCGAGCGCGTGGTGTTGCGCTTGCTGGATAAGCAGGCAGGGCGTTTGACGCTGGAACATTTGGGCATGGCGGCGGGGGATTTTCAACGCCTAGATGAGCAAATCAATAAACCGCACGGTATTATTTTGGTCACAGGTCCTACCGGGTCGGGCAAAACCACCAGTCTATATGCGATGTTGAATAAGTTAAACAACCGCAAGCGCAACATTATGACGGTGGAAGATCCGATAGAATATTATCTTGATGGCATTAGCCAGACACAGGTTAATACTAAGGTCGATATGACCTTTGCACGCGGCTTGCGGGCAATATTGCGTCAGGACCCGGACGTGGTGATGGTGGGCGAAATTCGTGATTTAGAAACGGCACGTATTGCGGTGCAAGCGAGTTTGACCGGGCATCTGGTGCTATCTACGCTGCATACCAATACGGCGGTGGGCGCAATTACGCGGCTACGGGATATGGGCATTGAGCCGTTTTTGTTATCTTCAAGTTTGATCGCAGTGATCGCGCAACGCTTGGTGCGCTTGCTGTGTGCGCAGTGTAAACGTGTTTATACGCCCAGTCGTAGCGAGCTGCTGGCATTGGGCTTAAGCACCACAGATACGGTGACTTTGTACGAGGCTGAAGGCTGTGAGCATTGTAATCAGATTGGCTATCGCGGGCGCACCGGGATTTATGAAGTCATCAGCATTGACCGCGAATTACGCGAAATGATCCATGATGGCAGCGGGCAGCATAAGTTGGAAAGCTATGCCCATGAACGAGTGCCGAGCATTCATCAGGATGGCATACGGCGGGTATTGGCGGGAGACACGGCACTGGAGGAATTGCTGCGGGTGACGCGGGTTTAAAGCTTTCGTCGCGCACGCGGGATAATAGCGCAATCCATAGTGGACCCCAAAAACTAGACCAGCACCTAAGGAGAAATTTTGTAAAATTTTGTAAAAATAAGGTCTAGCCATTAAAGGGAATACAAACATGAGTACAAA
>CAZOSP010000217.1:0-1818 GCA_964582525.1 uncultured Thiomargarita sp.
AAGCCAAGTTACATTATACTGAAATATAAAATATTTTTTTATGGGAAAGCCGTGGCTCACAGACCCCGGTATTTACTGCTTGCGCAGCAACGAATTAAACGGGGACGAAGCGACTTTCTGGCGCACCTATATCATGTTGACCGACCTGGAAGGCGTATTCCGCAGTCTCAAATCCGAACTCGGCTTGCGCCCGATTTATCACCATACCGAAGACCGCGTCGATGGACACCTGTTCATCACCGTGCAGGCCTACCCGTTCGTGCAAATCATTCGCAAACGCCTGGCTGAACACGGCATTCACAGCCGCTGGCAAACGCTGCACGCCATCCTCAACGCCCAACAGCGCGTCACTGCGACGTTTCGTCGCGCCGACGGCTTGACGCTGCATGTGCGCAAAGCCACGTGTGCGGAACCGGAACAACTGAAAATTTATCAAGCACTCAACATTAATCCAGCACCGGGAGGGCTGAAAAAGATGCGCGTATAACCCAGTATTTTAATCGTCAATTGTCAATTGTAGTGCCACTTGGGATTTTTTTGAATTGTAAGTGGTTGTTTTTGGGAGAGGTTTAAAATAGGGTATTAAAGATGGGCTAAATTACTGCACACCTGCTGAGGTGTATTTTGAAGAAAATCGAGCGTGATTTCTCCTTAAGTTTTGCTATTTTTGGCCTTGACGGTGGGGTCCACTTTAAAGGTGGCACTTGGGAACTAGGGCATTTTATTCTGTGATGATGATTGCTTTGCCGTAAGTGACGGCTGATTCGCTGGCGTTTAAATCAATGGAAGCGGAAACGGGAGAGGGTGGAATGGGTGTTGAACAAGCGGAGGTGGTTGCATTTGCGATAATGCCTGAGGAATCACCACTTGCATTAGTGGCTTTAACAGCATAGCTATAAGCTGTATTGCAAGTTAAACCTGTGTGATTGTAAGTGGTTGCATCTGCTGCGGTTGTATGTATAAGAGTTCCTGCTGGACTTTCAATTTTAAAGCCTGTTTCATTAGAACTTTCATCTGTCCAGCTTAAATTAATTTGCGTGGCTGAAGCGGCGGTGGCGGTTAAAGCGGTTGGTGGACAAATCCCGCTGCCGCCTGCCAGTTGTGCCGCATTTTTTAATATTGTCAGTGTTTCTGTTTCAATCGTGCCAACAGTATAAGCCATGTCATGATTAATATAAGTTATAACTCCGCCAGCAACATGATTCATGCTGACTAATAAGGGGTTGCTGCCCGTGCCAGTAATAATTGTCTCCGCGCCCGCTTTAGCACTGATCTGCTCCCAACCCGCCGAACTAGACCAACCAGCGGGTAAACCTGATACCAGCGCATGACCGCTCTGCGCGACTGTCCATGTATCAGTGTCGCCGTAAGTCACATAGTTCTCGACAGGAAGAAAAGGGGCTAAAAAAGTTTTATATGTATAATAAATATCATACATAGTCCAAGCCGTCGTCAAAAACGACCCGCCAGCATTGATAAAAGTGGAAATTGCTGTTTCCGCTGCACCGGTAAAGTCATCACCATAGTCATCACCATTCAATAAAATGACAATATCTGTCGTTGCGCTACTCAGAGCCGGCGCACTTCCATCCCAATCCTTATAATAACCCGCATCAACGACTGTATGACAAGCAGTTTCCAGTGCTGTTTTAACCTGTGAAGATTCCGTATCACCGTCGCCTAAGAGAAAAACAGTCGCCGCATGAGAATGAAACGGAATAGCGGTTAGAACACCTAATAGCAGGCAATGATAAAACGCTGTAAGGTAACTCGCATTTAATACACGCCCAGTGAAAACATAAAGAAAAAGCTGTACCC